>NVSD01000006.1 GCA_002401105.1 Flavobacteriaceae bacterium
ATACCATGAATACTGCTGATATTAGCATTCAAGCTTCGGAGTTTGTGATGGAGTTTATTACCAATCAAAAAAACGTATGTGAAGGAGCTTCTGTCGATTATAATTTTACATACAAGGCTTTTTCTGGTTTTAATGAAACCACCACATTTACTGCTGAAAACCTTCCTAGCGGATTGTCAGTAGTTTTTACCCCTTCGGTTGCTAGCATATCAAATACTCCTGTGGTAATGACCCTTTCAGGTGCGTCAGAAGCGCTGTTAGGAGTACATAACATTGAAGTGACAGGTACTGCAACTACTACCTCTAAAACTGCTAGCGTGGTGTTGAATGTTTATTCGAGTACACTAAATATACCTAATTTAATTAGTCCAGTGGATCAGAGTCTGGGATTAATAGATCCTATTGAATTGGTATGGCAATCTGATACCAATGCGACTCGTTATGAATATCAATTAAGTGTAGATGCTAGTTTTACAGAGGTGTTTTTTGAAGATGTTGTTTCTAATCCAAATGTAACTGCCTTAGGCTTGGCCTATAATACCAATTACTTTTGGAGGGTAAAGGCGATGAACGATTGTGGAGAAAGTGCTTTTTCAACGGTGTATGCATTAAGTACCGCAGATATTAAATGTGGGACTACTGAGTATATGGGGATTGATCTTGATATACCTGATAATGACGCAAATGGAATTAGTTCAGTGATTGTTGTTGAAGATCAATTTGAAATTACAGATATAAATGTGACAGTTAGTATTAGTCATGAATATATGGGGGATTTATCTATCATCCTAATAGGTCCAAATAATATTCCCATTGAGTTAGTGAATAATGTAGGCGGGGCAAGTAAAGGTTTTGAACTCACTGTTTTTGACGATCAACAAGAAATTGGGATTCAAGAAGGAGTTGCTCCTTATACAGGTTCATTTAGACCATTAAAACCATTGTCTCAATTTAATGGATTGCCTTCTGCTGGGACCTGGACTTTAAAAGTAATAGATGCTGCTAATCAAGATACTGGGAAAATTACAGATTGGAAGTTGGATATATGTGGTTTAGGATTATATGATGCTGATGGTGATGGGGTACAAGATCAAAATGATGATTGTCCAAATACGCCTTCAGGTGTTGGAGTAGATGCAAGAGGTTGTCCTTTTGATTTACCAGTAAATAACTTTACCATGTTCTCTATAGGGGAAACATGTGCGGGTAAAATGAATGGAATACTTACAGTTACTGCTGCAGAAGGGCATAATTATGCATTGACCATAGCAGGAAGTACCTATARTTTTACGRATKCATTAGARGTAGTGAATCTGGCTCCAGGTGTTTACGATTATTGTATTGTAATACCWGAAGAAGGTAATTATGAACAATGTTTTTCGGTGCTGATTGAGTCGGGAGGGTCTTTGTCTGGAAAAGCAGTCCTGACTAAGAAAACGAGTGTAGTTACTGTGGAAGTATATAGTGGTACRCCKCCGTTTAGTGTTTAYRTCAACAACGCGTTTGTAATGGAGAGCTTTGARGCGGAAATACAGGTTCCTGTAAAGCATGGAGATATASTTACTGTGAGGTCAAGTATYGCTTGTGAAGGAGAATTTTCTAAGGAATTCGAGATTTTTAATGCRATCACGGTCTATCCAAATCCAACTTATGATGTCGCGAATGTGGTGCTTTTCGAAGAATTGTTATCCTCCGTTACTGCAACTATCTATAATGCTCAGATGCAAAGGGTGGCTGTTCAGAAATGTAAAGTAAGGCAAGGGAATATAGAAGTAGATTTAGGAGGCTTTCCTAGTGGTGTGTATATGGTAAGGATTGCAGCAACAAAACCAGCTATAATTAAGCTGTTAAAAAAATAAAAGAAGATGAAATATAGTATATTAATTAGTGTGTTATGGATATTTGTCTCTTGTGGAGGTGGTTCTAAAGGTGGTGAAAAACCKTCGAATAGTGCGCCTAGTGTACCTGGTTTAATTTACCCAGAGAGTAATATGTTATGTATAGATAATGTAGTGACTTTTAACTGGAAAGCATCTGAAGAYCCTGAAGGGGATGCGATTAARTACGAAATTCAAGTGTCTGAAAATAGTAGTTTCTCAAGCTTATTACATGCAGAAAAACTTACAGGAGTTTCAAGAACTTTCTCCTTGGATAAAGGAGCAATTTATTATTGGAGGGTTAAGGCCGTAGATGCTACAGATGCATCAAGTAATTTCTCACCTGCATATCAATTTTATACGGAAGGAGTAGGGGTGACTAATTATGTTCCCTTTTTGCCGAATTTGGTAAAACCTACGTTAAATCAAGTTATAAATACGCAAAACGTTACCTTGGAGTGGGAAGCAGCGGATGTAGATGTAAATGATACCTTAACATATGATGTGTATTTTGGAGAAAATTCTTATCCTAGTTTAGTCGTGGAATCACATCCAAACAAAAGTTATACACAAGCCGTTTTACCTGCTAAAACCTACTATTGGAGGGTGGAAGTAAAAGATAATGCAGGAGCTAAATCTATAGGGAAAACATGGTTATTTAAAACCGATTAAAAAGAAGAATTTTCTACTTATAAATAATACTCAGAGTCTCCGTGATGATTGTGTAATTTTACAGGTGTAAACCATGTAAATATTCATAAAACAACATGTTTTTTTTGATTTCTCGTAAATAATTGTATTTTGCGATGTTGTTAATTAAAAATTTACAGAACATTATGAGAAAAATTTTGAGTATTGTTTTGGTTCTTTTTCTTGGTTCCACTATGATTGCACAGACCGCAATTTCAGGAACAGTTAAAGAATCAAAATCGGGGCAACCTATTCCCGGAGCCAATATTAAAGTTGTTGGTAAGTCGCTTGGAACTACGACAGATTTTGATGGAAATTTCACATTTAATGTGAATGTAGAAATTCCTTTTAAAGTGGAAGCCTCCCTTATTGGATATGCTCCTTTAGTGATAGAGGTTCTAAAAAATAATCAAGTACTTCAATTTAAATTGGAAGAATTAGCGACTGCCTTAGACGAGGTGGTGGTTTCTGCTTCTAGAACACCTGAACGTATTTTAGAATCTCCCGTTACCATTGAAAGAATGGATGCGAGAGCAATTAAAAATACAGCTTCTGCTTCTTTTTACGATGGTTTAGAGAACTTAAAAGGAGTGGATGTAAATACGTCAAGTTTAACATTTAAATCCATTAATACCAGAGGGTTTGCAGCATTTTCAAATGCTAGGTTTGTCCAATTGGTGGATGGAATGGATAATTCTTCGCCTGCCTTGAACTTTGTGTTGGGGAATTTACTAGGCTTGTCTGAGTTAGATGTGAAGTCGGTGGAGTTATTACCAGGAGCATCTTCGGCACTTTACGGAGCCAATGCTTTTAATGGTATTTTATTTATGACCAGTAAAAATCCTTTTGACCATGCTGGGATCTCTGCGTATTTGAAAACGGGAATAACCTCACAAAAAGCAGCTGGAGACAATCAATTTTACGATGTCGGAATTCGAATGGCTCATAGGTTCAGTGATAAATTCGCAGCCAAAGCAACCTTCTCTTATTTGAAAGGTACAGAGTGGCACGCTACTAATTACGAGGATTTTAATGATTATGGAGCAACACGTTTGAATCCTGATTACGATGGATTAAATGTGTATGGAGATGAGGTATCTACGATATTAAATTTTGATACATTGTCTGGTTTGCCTTCTGGAACGCTAGGAGCTGCTACAATTTCAAGGACAGGGTATAACGAAGTGGATATTATGGATTATAAAGCCTCGTCTATGAAAGCGAGTTTTGCGATGCATTATAGACCCATGGAGGATGATTTAGAAATAACTTATGTCGCAAAATTKGGTCAAGGAAATACGATTTATCAAGGAGCCAATAGATATTCACTGGATCGTTTTTTTATGCAACAACATAAAATAGAAGTTTCCAATGATAATTTCTTTGTGAGGGCCTATGTAACAGATGAGGACGCAGGGAATTCCTACGATTCTCGTTTTGCAGCGATTAATGTAAATAGAAGTTGGAAGGGGGATCTTGATTGGTTTACGGAGTATGCCACCAATTATATCGGTGCAGTTTTATACGGAGGAGCGAGTACTGATCAAGCACATGCAGCAGCGAGAGTTGCGGCGGATTCAGGTAGATTATTACCGGGTTCTTCTGGATTCAATGCGGCCTTAGAAAAAGTTAAAAATGATGGGGATTTAGCAACAGGAGCTAAATTTATAGATCAAACAAAATTGTATCATTCTGATGCAAATTATAATTTTAGTCATTTAATTGATTTTGCAAATATTCAAATCGGAGGTTCGTATAGGGAGTATTCCTTAAATTCTGAAGGAACTATTTTCACGGATTATGATGGGCCTATTAATTATCACGAATATGGTGCTTATTTGCAGGTTCAGAAAAAAATAATCAACGACCGTTTAAAATTTACAGGGTCTTTACGTTATGATGAAGCACAAAATTTTGAAGGACATATGTCTCCAAGATTATCTCTTTCCTATGCTTTGGGTAAAGAAAAAACAAGAAATTTAAGAGCTTCTTTTCAAACAGGTTTTAGGTATCCAACTACTCAGGATCAGTATATTGGTTTGGATGTTGGTCGCGCATTGCTAGTGGGGTCAGCTCCAGATAACTTAGCGCGTTATACCTCTAATCCATTATCTATTAGTGCAGATGGACAAGCAGCAGGTTTTCCTGCTACAGTACAATTAACGGGGACACAGGCCTACGGAAATTCCTTTACGTTAAATTCAGTTCAAAAGGGAGCACCGGTAAAATCTAATGTGGGCTATGTAAAACCAGAAAGAGTGACGGCCTATGAAGTTGGGTATCGTGCAAAATTTGGAAGAGTCGCCTTGGATATGAGTGCGTATTATAACGAGTATGAGGATTTTATTGGTAATACTACCGTGTTAACTCCTAAATATGGAATTGTTGGAGAGCCGATGGCGTTGTTTGCATTGTCTAATGGCGATTTTCAAGCCTTCCAATTGTATACTAATTCCAAAGCATCCATTTCATCTTATGGTGGAACTATAGGTGCAGACACTAAAATTTATGGAGGCTATGCTATTGCTTTGAATTATACCTTGGCAAAATTTGATTTCGATCAGGCATCCGATCCAGATTACGAAGCGTCATTTAATACACCGGAACATAAAGTGAAATTCTCCTTCGGGAACCCACAATTATTTGAAAATTTTGGATTTAATGTTAATGTACGTTGGAACGATGAGTATTTATGGGAATCTACATTTGCAGATGCTGTAATTCCGTCGAATACAGTGTTGGATGCACAGGTAAATTATACGTTCCCAAAATGGAAATCAACATTTAAAGTTGGTGGGGCAAATATAGGAGGGAATGAGTATTTAAGCGCTCCTGGTGTTGGTAGTGTTGGGTCTCAATATTACGTGTCTTGGACTATTAATCCTTAAAAATTTAGAAAATGAAAAAAATATCAATAGCAGTAATAGCATTGTGCGCCTTCACTTTTGTAGGCTGTGATGATGAAGATTATTTAGTGTTACCAGAACCAGTTGATGAGATAAATCCAGTAGTGGACAATACCGTGTATACCAGTGGGGAAGCGGATTTTTCAACCTTTGTAAGTGTTGGAAATTCTTTAACCGCAGGGTATTCTGATGGTGCCTTATTTACATCAGGTCAAGAAAGTTCTTTTCCAAATATATTAGCTACTCAGTTCGCATTGGCGGGAGGCGGTGCTTTTTCTCAGCCTTTAATGAGCGATGATTTGGGTGGATTACTTCTAGGAGGGAATCAAATTGCAGAAAATAGATTCTATTTAAATTTTGATCCAGTAAATGGACCTGGCCCTGTTAGATTAGGAGGGACTCCTACAACAGAAGTGAGTACTGTACTTAGTGGTCCTTTTAATAATATGGGAGTGCCGGGAGCTAAAAGTTATCATCTTGGATTTTCTGGCTATGGAAATGTAGGTGGAATTGGTGCCTATGCTAACCCTTATTATGTTAGAATGGCGACATCGCCAGGGGCTACAGTTATGGGAGACGTTATGGCACAAAGTCCAACCTTCTTTTCGTTGTGGATTGGGAATAACGATGTGTTAAGTTATGCGCTGGCCGGAGGTGATGGTGTAGATCAATTAGGAAATTATGTCGCCGCTACTTATGGAGGGAATGATATTTCAGATCCGCTAGTTTTTGCAGGTGTATATGCTGAATTATTACAAGCGTTAACCTCTGGAGGAGCAAAAGGAGTGGTTGCGACCCTTCCAAATGTGACAACTATTCCGTATTTTACCACCGTACCTCATAATTCGATTCCCTTGGATGCTGCTACGGCAGGAATGTTGAATCAAGCGTTTGCGGCCTATAATGGAGGCTTACAGTTTGTGGTGGATAATACGCCTTATTTAACACAGGAAGAGGCGGACAGAAGGATGATTTCTTTTAAAGAAGGATTAAATCCTGTCTTAATTTTAGACGAAAATTTAACCGACTTAACAGAGGTAAACTCAGATTTGACAAATATGAGACAGGCTACAGAGGCGGATTTATTAGTGTTGCCAGCAATGAGTTTCTTAGGAACTTTAGTCGGAGGTAATCCACAGTTAATAAATGGAGTTTCAGTTCCTTTAGTTGATAAATGGGTTTTAACACCAGAAGAACAAGACCAGGTAAATACAGCGCAAATAGCCTATAATGAGTCAATAAAAGCATTGGCAACACAACATGGTTTGGCCTTGTTTGATGCCGCTAGCTTGTTGACAACCTTAATTGATACAGGAATCACTCAGAATGGAATTACAACCACCGGAGTATTTGCAACTGGAGGAGGATTTTCTTTAGATGGTGTGCATCCATCTCCTAGAGGATATGCCATATTAGCAAATGGGATGATTGAGGCAATCAATACAACCTATCAGTCCAACCTTCCCAACGTTGATGTGGGCGATTATAAAGGTGTTTATATCCAATAAGATTCATATTTTTTCTTGAGAATACCCTAATAAAACCTAGGAAAACAAGCGCCTTATCTAAATAAGGCGCTTGTTTTATAAAAAAACGGTTTTTTTTAAAGTTTTTAACCCAAAAAAATTATCTTTGCGCTAAAATAGGAGAAATCCAGATTGAAATTAAATAACTAAACAATAAACAGTTACCATAATGGCAAAAGTTACAGGTAAAGTTGCACAAATTATTGGTCCTGTGATTGATGTAGAATTCGCATCAGGAACAGACTTACCAAAAATATACGATTCATTAGAAATTACTAGAGAGGACGGTTCTCTTTTAGTATTAGAAGTACAACAACATGTTGGAGAGGATACCGTGCGTACAATCGCAATGGATTCTACCGATGGTTTAAGTAGAGGTTATGAAGTAGCTTTAACTGGAAGCCAAATTCAAATGCCTATTGGAGATGATATTTACGGGCGTTTATTCAATGTAATCGGTGATGCTATCGACGGATTGGGGAATTTACCTAAAGAAGGTAAGAACGGATTACCTATTCACCGTCACGCTCCAAAATTTGAGGATTTAACAACTTCAGCTGAGGTGTTATATACTGGAATTAAAGTAATCGACCTTATTGAGCCTTATGCAAAAGGAGGTAAAATTGGATTATTTGGTGGTGCAGGWGTTGGTAAAACAGTACTGATTCAAGAACTAATTAACAATATTGCAAAAGGACACGGTGGATTGTCTGTATTTGCAGGTGTAGGTGAACGTACTCGTGAAGGGAACGATTTACTACGCGAAATGCTAGAGTCTGGTATTATCAAATATGGTGATGCATTTATGGAATCTATGGAAGAAGGTGGATGGGACTTGTCTAAAGTAGA
This sequence comes from Flavobacteriaceae bacterium, assembly GCA_002401105.1. Taxonomy (GTDB): domain Bacteria; phylum Bacteroidota; class Bacteroidia; order Flavobacteriales; family Flavobacteriaceae. The sequence continues at coordinate 7,849 of NVSD01000006.1, forward strand.
CAAACCTGGAATGAGAGAATCTAAAGCTACTTTCGTATTTGGACAAATGAATGAGCCACCTGGAGCACGTGCACGTGTTGCATTGTCTGGGTTGACTATTGCAGAATATTTCCGTGATGGAGGTGATGATGGAGAAGGGAAAGATGTATTGTTCTTTGTGGATAATATCTTCCGTTTTACACAAGCAGGTTCTGAGGTGTCGGCATTATTAGGTCGTATGCCATCAGCAGTAGGGTATCAGCCAACATTAGCTACAGAAATGGGAGCGATGCAGGAACGTATTACATCTACTAAAAAAGGTTCTATTACATCTGTACAAGCGGTTTACGTGCCTGCAGATGATTTAACGGATCCAGCACCAGCAACTACATTTGCGCATTTAGATGCAACTACAGTATTGTCTCGTAAAATTGCAGAGTTAGGTATTTATCCAGCAGTAGATCCATTGGATTCTACTTCTAGAATCTTAACTCCTGAAATTTTAGGAAAAGAGCACTACGATACGGCTCAAAATGTAAAAGAATTATTACAACGCTATAAAGAATTACAAGATATTATTGCAATTCTAGGTATGGAGGAATTAAGTGAAGAGGATAAATTAGTAGTACACCGCGCACGTCGTGTACAACGTTTCTTGTCACAGCCTTTCCATGTTGCTGAGCAGTTTACTGGGATTCCTGGTTGTTTAGTTGATATTAAAGACACTATTAAAGGATTTAATATGATTATGGACGGTGAATTGGATAAATATCCAGAAGCAGCATTTAACTTAAAAGGATCAATTCAAGATGCAATTGATGCTGGAGAGAAAATGTTAGCCGAAGCATAATAATTGTTTTCGGTTCGTAGTTTAATATGAATCAAATTTAAAACGTATAAAATATGTTTTTAGAAATAGTAACACCGGAAGCAGTAATTTTTAACTCAGATGTTGATTCTGTGTTAGTTCCAGGGGTGAATGGTAAATTTCAAATGTTGAGAAATCACGCAGCTATCGTATCTTTATTGGTAGGAGGTTCTGTGGTAATCAAAGGAAGTAATGTTCAGATTGAAAAAGAATTTGAATCCAAATTCACAATTTTAAAAGATGAGTATTCATTGGAAATTAATAGTGGAACTATAGAAATGAAAGATGATAAAATAATTATTCTAGCGGATTAATTATTTTAAAATAATATTTAAAAAAGCATTACCTCAATCGGTAATGCTTTTTTTTGTTTTTAACTTTTAATCAATATTTAATTTATAYGACAGCTATCATGAAATTCAAAGATARAAAGTGTTAAAAGGTTCTGGTACAAAATGTTGATAACTTGTATTTTTTGTTGAAAACCGCTTAGTTATAATTATTTTAACTTATATTTGTCTGTAACAGGTGATGTTGTTTGTTGAATAGTAAAGCCTGTGTTTAGTAAATACAACTGATCAACCTAACCCCAAATGAAAAGAACACATCCCCTCTGGTTTCTTTATCTTTGTTTCGTGTTTCTCATGACTCAAGGTGTCGCTGCACAAGAATTAGCACAGCCAGCTCTTGGGTTTTCATATGCCTGTGCCTCAGGGAATTTCAATGATTTTAATGTAGAAGTGGCATCCATTGTTGGTGGATTTAATAGCGATAATGTTTTTGTTATTGAAATGTCTGACGGGAATGGGAATTTTGAGAATGGAGTGGTTTTAGGCCNAGTCTCAGATAAAAATAATACCTTAAATTTTGCCATTTCTTTTACGTTACCAAATCAGACCTTTGGAGAAAATCATGTTATTAGAGTAAAATCTACAAGTCCGGTTACTACAAGTCCCCTTTCTAAAATATTTTCCGCTTATTTTATTTCTAATACTCCGCTAGTGTTGGAAAATTATCAAGATATAAATTTGTGTGAAGGAACGTCTACGGCTATTACTTTGGAAGATACTCAGTTTACCTCCTTTAATTGGTATTTAGATGGTGCTTATTATTCAACTTCGGGACCTACGATAGACGTTAAAAAACCGGGGCTTTATTATGCAGAGGTTGATTTTGGTGTCTGTAGTGGTGGAGTCGCAATATCTAACCTTGTTAGAGTTTCTGTTATAGAGGCTTTAGAACCTGAAATTTTAGGAGAGCAAACCATTGCACTTTGTGCTGGAGATAGTTATGAACTTGTATCGAATATTACTTCTTTAGATAATAATTATTACTGGTATAAAGAGGGAAACTTAATTACGGATTTGTCTCTCAAGTCGAGTTCATACACCGTAAGTGGTGATAATATTTACGGAAGTTACTACCTAGAGATTGAATCATCAATTGGCTGTGTTTCCCAGTCAACATCTGTGGAGATTACTAATGCCAATTTAGATTTTGATGTTACCGCTGTAGGGGAAATTGAAAATATAATTATATTTCCTGGTGATGATTATGCGTTAGAAATTGCGACAACAGCAAGTATAACTGCTATAAATTGGTATAAGGACAATAAATTGTTTTTGCAAGATGGTCCTAAAACCATTACTGTAACCGACGAAGGGAATTATAAAGCAATGGTGTCCATTCCAGGAGATCCCTGTGGAGCTGAATTAAGTTCACCTATTTTTAAAGTTTTTAATCCAAGCAAATATTTTATAAGCATTGRTGTMACATCTAATTATAATTCCTGTRTTTCTTCTCAAGCAACTATAGAAATTGTCTCCTTAGAATATGGAATTAGTTCTGGACAAAAAATTTCATTTAACGATTTTGATAAAGCCATGTTTAATTATACATGGTCTTATGGAGGGCAGCCTTTCGGCCTAGAGAATACAGCGACTTTATCGGTAAATGATGTAGATAATTTGGATGCGTATAAATTATCTATCATAGATGCCAAGGGAGTTAAAGCAATTTCAAATGCTGTGAAGGTAAATTTAAAACTTTCTGAGGTGCATATTGAGGGGGACGAAACCGTGTATTTATGTGCAAACGATTCCTATACTTTTAAAGCAGATATCGACAATTCTAAGTTTAGATACACATGGTTTAAAAATGGTGTCGCCATCGATGGCCTGCCTGATTACACACCATCATATTCAGTTTCGGAGGATGTACATGCTGATTATCGTGTGGAGGTAAGAACAAATGGTGGTTGTACCACTGTTTCAAATACAGTTAGTTTGTTGAGTTCAGCCGTTTCTTTTAATGTTATTGCAAACGATGCTGCTTTTCCTATTGTTTTATATAATGATGCAACTAAAACATTAACTATTTCCACAACAGCAGTAAGTCCGTCTATAACTTGGTTCAGAGACGACTATGAAATCCCTGGGAGTAATACCTTGAGTTTGTCTATATCTACCAGCGGTGAGTATAGAGCAAAAGTAGAAGTGATGGGAGAATGTGGACAAACTGTTTATTCGGATTATTTTTCCGTGATAACACCAGAAAATTACGAAGTATCCATNAAAACAGATGCAGCGTATACTGCTTGTAGTTCGGCTGAAGTGACCCTGAGTTTAAAGGAGTTAATAATTCGTGTTTCTGCAGATGAAACAATGCTCGTAAATCCATCAGATTACGATAAGTTTACTTTTGAATGGAGGTATAATGATATTGCTATTTCTGGAGCTACTGAGACGAGTTTATTGGTGAGTGATTGGCAACAATCAGGAAGTTATTCATTAAAGATTAGTGCCGCAGATAATGTTACTGCCTTGTCTTCTAATTTGGAAATTAGTTTAGAACTACCTGACGTAGATATTTCTGCAGAAAATTTAGGTGCTGTTATTTGTAAAGGAACTACCGTAAATCTTTCTACTACAGAGAAAATAGGATGTACGTATCAGTGGTATATGGATGGAAGTCCTTTAGTAGGGCAAAATTCATTTAAATTCCAAGTTCTAGAAGAAGGTTCCTACTTTGTGGCTGTTATAAAAAATGCTTGCGAAAGTATATCGGAATCATTAGAAATAGAATATATAGACGAAGATAATATAGTTCTTAGCCCATCGGGGATTATCTTTATTGTTCAAGGAGAAACTAAAGATGTTACTGTTTCAGGAGCCAACTCTTATGAGTGGCAAAACGAAAAGGGAGAAATTTTATCAACAACGGATGTGTTATCGGTATATGAGCCGGGAGTATACGCCGTGATTGCACAGATTGGAAACTGCGAATTTGTTAAAACATTTGAAGTTTTATATAATATAAGTACTGCGGTACCAAATATAATTAGCCCTAATGGTGATGGGGTAAACGACACTTGGATTTTACCTTATGGATATTCTTTTAATGAGGAAGTTGAAATTATTATTTATAATGCCAACGGAATTGYTGTATTCAAAACTACAAATTATCAAAATAATTGGCCAGATGGCAATGTAGTAGCAAACACAATTTATTATTACATCATTAAAGATAAAGGACTAGTAGTAAAAAAAGGATCAATAACTGTTATTAAATAATAATTTATGTCTAAATATTATTGGACACTGCTTTTTTGTGGATTTTTCACATATAGTTTAGTTGCTCAAAATGAAACTGTTACTTTATTAAATTTGCCTACGCATAATTTGATAAAATTTAATAGAAATCTTGTCAATCCCGCTTTTTCAATAGTAGGGGAAAGTGCATCTAGTATTACTATTTATAACAGGAGGCAATGGATAGAATTTGRTAATTCTCCAGAAATTTATATGCTTAATTATTCAGGGGTCTTGTCAGATAAAGTAGGTGTGGGCATTAACCTATACCAACAAAATTCTGGTATTATGAAAAATTTTGGCGTAACGGCCAATTATGCTTATCGCGTTAAAATGAGCCCTAAAATAGCATTGACATTAGGGTTTAATACGGCATATTACACAAGTGGTCTTAATAGTTTGGCTGTTAACTCAGGAAATCCAGACCCTGCCCTAGACGGATTGGATAATAATTCTGTTTTTAAGTTTATGCCGGGAGGGAACTTAACTATTGGAAATTTCGATGTTGGATTATACGCAGAAAATTTAGTAGATTATGATCTTAAAACGGGTGAATCCATAACGGATTTTGGGCTTGACACTAAAACCTTTATTGGACATTTAATGTATACTCAACCATTGAATGTAAAAAGTGGCTTGTTTGAAAATAGTAAAATTAGATTGTCAGTAAGTAATAGACAATCTCCTGAACGTGGCGATGATTTGTCTGGAAGTTTATTGTTTGATATTCCTAAAATAGGTTGGATTCAAGGTGGATATAATGATTTTTATGGATATTCTATCGGATTAGGGATAAACGTATCTAAGAATATATCGTTTGGATATACGATAGAAAAAGGGTTGGCAGAAGGGATTAAGAATTTTGGTGATACCCACGAATTTGTCTTAGCCTATTCTTTTGAGCCTAGAGATAAAGCTGTTAAACTTGAAAAGCTTAAAGATTTAAACGAGAAAGATTCATCACTTGAGGAAATCGAAAAATTAAAAGAAGAAGTTGAAGCACTCAAAACACAAAAAGCGGAGGCTAACTTAAAAAGATTAGAGGAGCTTAAGAGTAAACAACCTTCAAACGGAGTGCGAGTAGTTACAACCAAAAAATATCCGAATGTTGGAGAAGTAAAGCCATCGTTAAATGATTCCAATGGGATACCTTACCAATATTTAGGGAAACTCGACAATGTTACTAATGGATATTATATAGTGACAAGTATTTTTAAGAATGAAGATGCCGCCAAAAACAAGGTTGAAACATTGCGAGGAGAAAATCGGAAAGCCGCCTATTTTAAAAATAGTAAAAACGGAAATTATTATGTGTATTTGGATGCATTCTTAAGTTGGAAAAAAGCGAAAGATACCGTTCGTAGCGCTTATGATAATACGTATCACGGAAGTTTGTGGATTATGGATGTTTCTGGAAATTTACTGATAGAAAAAAAACCTGTAAAAACCGTAAAGTCAGTTGCCAAAACAGCGGATACAAATTTACCAAAAGTGAATACCCCTAAAAAAATTCGCAATGTAGCTATGGAAATTTCTGATGTTGTTAAAGGGAATTATTTAATAGCAAGTGTGTTTTCTAAAAAAGGTAATGCAGATAGGTTTGTGAGTAAACTAAAGAATAAAGGAGTAAATGCTGCTTATTTTATCAACCCTAAAAATAATTATCACTATGTGTATCTAGCACATGACACGGATAAAAACGTAGTAAGAAAAGCGTACTACTCACATGTTAATAATACCTATTTTGACGATATGTGGATAATGAATGTACATGCTCCGAAAAAAGTTGCGCATACCAAAAAACAACAAAGTGACATTGTTATTCCCAATGTGCCTCAAGGCTATTACTTGGTAGTGAATGTATTTAAGGAGTACAATTACTTTAATAAATTTATTGTTAAACTTAAGAATCTAGGATTAAACCCTCAATTTATTACCAATCCTAAAAATGGATATCGTTACGTGTATCTAAAATATTCAACCAATAAATCAATCGTAACAAGTGCTTACTATTCAAATGTGAACAGCTCCTATAGTGGAGAAAAATGGATAATGAGAGTGAAAAATAAGTAAGTATTGAATTAACCTGATACCCCACCCCAATGAAAAATATAGTTAATACCCCTAACTATTTGTGCTTTTTTAAAATAATATTTTTGCTGACTTTTATACTTTGTATAAATGGCTCGGAAATATTTGCACAAACTGAAGTGCCATTCACCGCTCGATATTCTACGAAATTGAGAGGAGACCTTACCCTAATTTCTAACAATATTGTTAATAGAGATGAGGGTGCAGGAGAAAGACCGAATGACCCTTATAATGGATTTGATACTGGTAATTTTGGTTGGGTAAATGTGAATGGACATTGGGAATGGAAACTAGTACCTACGTATAACGATAATTTTAACATGCGTTATATTGATGTGGATAGTGATGGATCGACATTTTCATCAAGTAAGGCTACTTTAAACATACCTAATAATGGTTGTTTAAATGTCAAGTTTGCTGGTTTGTATTGGGGAGCAATTTATAAAGAAACATCTCGGGCGACGGATTATAATCAAGTAAAATTTAAACTTCCGGGTACTGCTAATTATATTGATATTACGGCAAGTGATATTATTTTTGACGCGGAGGGGACTTACACTCCAGACCCGTATGCATGTTTTGCGGATGTAACGGGTTATTTGCAGTCTCTAGCTACACCAGTAGGAGAATATACGGTGGCTAATATAAGAGTGAATCAAGGTAAACGAGGGAGTGGTTCACCAACTGGAGGTGCCGCTGGTGGATGGACACTTGTAGTTGTTTATGAAGATCCTTTGCTCTCAAATAAAAATATTACTGTTTTCGATGGTTTTTCTGGAGTAAAAAGTGGGAATTCTGCTGATATTTCTGTTTCGGGGTTCACTACAATTCCTGTAGGTCCTGTAAATGCACGTATTGGAGTGTCTTGTATAGAAGGAGATGCTAATTTAGGCGGTGATGGTTATAGTATAAAATCGGCAAGTAATGCTACTTTTACTGTGTTGTCTGACCCTTTAAATCCTCCAACCAATTTTTTTAATAGTTCTATTACTATAGACGGGGTTCAATTTGTTGACAAGGTTCCAAACAGTCTCAATAATTTAGGTTGGGACACCGATTTGTTTGAAGTAACAAACCCAGCGAATTCAGTAATTGGTAATGACGAAACGGCTGCTATTTTACGGATAAATACGAATAGTGATTCTTATTTTGTGTTTCAAACTTCCTTCGCTATAGAAATTATCGAACCAAAAATTACGGTTTTAAAAACAGTAGACGATGGTGTAAATGATATCAGTGGATCCAATGTAACCTTAGGGGACAGTATGTGGTACCAACTAAGATTTCAGAATACAGGAAACGATAATGCAACCAATACTACAATTAAAGATTATTTACCTATAAATGTAGACCTCGACGAATCGTCCATAATATTACCTTGGGGGGTTACGTATTCATATACATCACCTACACCTAGTACAGGAGGTATCATAGAGTTTACTATTGATGATTCCATTGTTACCAAAGGAGGTACTTCTTACGATATTCGATTTAAAGTAACAGTTACCGATCAATGTAACGACCTGAGAGATGCCTGTGAAAATAAAATAGATAATGTTGCATTTGCGTATTATACGGGACTTGATAGTGGCACCCAAATTAGTGATGACCCTAGTTTTTATGGCTTGGATAATTGTGATTTTGGACTGTCTGGAGCTACTAACTTTTTGGTTGATGTAGATGGATGTACCTTTAATCGTGATGAAGTGATGTGTGGTGCCTCCCTTGATTTAACGGCTGGTAATGGCTATGTTTCTTATGTATGGAGAGATGCAGGAGGAAACATTGTTGGGAATACCCAAACAATTACAGTAAACAACCTTGGAGTTTATACCGTGGACAAAACGGCTGCTGCACCCTGTGTTGATGCTACAGAAACAATTACAGTGGTTCCTTTTGGAACTCAGGCTAATCCCTTAATTGATCAGGATGGAAGTGGTAATTATTTATATGTAGATGATGTTAAGATTTGTCCAAATGATGGACGAGAATTATCTGAAATCTATTTATGTGGAACAGATGATTATAAAGATATAGTTACAAATATTGCAGGTGCACAAGAAATAAATTGGCAAAAATTAGCCACTGCTCAAGAAGGGACTTCCGATGCTAACTGTCCTAATGTTGATATAACAAGTAATTGGACTACCGTAGATACAACTAACAATTTTAAGGCGGATACTGCGGGAGRATACCGTTTAAAAATAGTATATCCAGGCGGGTGTTTTGTAATCTATTATTTCAACGTTTTCAAATCTACTGTACAACCTGTTATTGTTAAGAAGAATATAAACTGTGGAAATGATGGTAATATCACCATTAATAATATTGACACCACGTTGTATGAGTTTAGTGTGGTATTGGATGGGCAACCAGCAGGAGCTTTTAGTTCCGTAAATTCTTATCCTATTAGCGTSGCAGGAAATTACACCGTGTATTTTCGYCAAATAGGAGCCATTCCATCGGCTTGTATYCCTACAATTCAGGGWATTAAYATTGCAACKAGARATATWGATACCACAATTACAGTGACTGATATTCTTTGTCCTGCCGATATGGGAGGAATTMGAGTACAAGTAAATAATGTACCCGGAGATTATACCATGGWATTACACWCCATGGCKGGRRATYWTATAGGAACGTATGGACCAGATCCTTTAAATGATMATTTGTTTGATAATTTGGCRGCAGGAAATTACCGAGTAACAGTGACTACTCCTGAATGTTCCGAAATTATTAGTGATATTCAAGTAAAAGCAGAACTTCCATTGGAATTAACAGCGGTAGTCTCTCAAAATATTACTTGTAAAGAAGGAAATATTCAAATGAGTTCTTCCGGAGGTCAAACACCTCACAATTACGCGATTCATAGTTATAAATTAGAATCCGATGCTGTTTGGACCTTAATAAACCCTGCAGCTTATGATTATCAGACGAGTCAAATTTTTGATATTCCAACTGTAAATGGTGCTGGAGAATACAGGTATCTAGTAGTTGATAAAAACTTATGTACTGCGGTTTCAAACATTGTAAAAATAATACTCGAACCGGATGCAGATTATGATATCCTTACGACTGATATAAATTGTTTTGGAGATACTACAGGGGTGATTAACTTTGTATTAAACGACAATACTAAAAATATTCTTTATGCGCTGGATGATGGAATTCCTGGAAATGGAATATTTGATGCTATTATTGATGGTAGCAACCCTACAGAATATGACGATACAGCCTTTGATGCTTCCAGTGTATTTATAAATTTACCAGCAGGTGATTATACCTTAATTATTAGAATTGGTAATAATGGTAAAGCATGTTTTTATCCAACTGTCGTAACTTTAACGCAACCAAATGCTCCGTTGTCTGGAGTCTTAGCAGAAACACAACCTTTAACATGTAATCAATTAGGTGAGGTAACAGTTACAGCTGCGGGAGGAACACCTCCATATCAATAYGCTATAGATGGAATTAATTTTGTAAATAATAATGTATTTACAGGCTTGTTAAGTGGATCTAAAGTAGTTACTRTTAGAGATGATAAAGGATGTGAAATAATGACCAACGCGGTTGTTTTTGCAGTATTGGATAAACCTACAGACATTACTATTACCGAAACTCAAATRACCTGTCCAAGTTTAACTTCGGACATTACAGTGGCAACTGTTTCTGGAGGAACAATGCCTTTTGTGTATGAAATTATAGCGCCAGCTTCGGCACTTATCAATAATGGAAATAATCCCGTATTTACARAYTTAGTSGCWGATACTTATCGCATTAAAGTTACGGATGCATTAGGATGTAGTTACGAGGAGGATTATACCATTGCACCTATTTCGGAAATTTCTATTATTGGTGTGGAGGATAACCAAGTAATTTGTAAAGGGTCTGCTTCCGGAAATGCTACGTTTACCGTGAGTGGTTTTACAACTACCTATAGTTATTCCTTAAACGCAAACCCTGTGGTAAATGGACAGAATAATAACAGCATTCCATTGACTAATTTAATTGCTGGAAATTATACCATTACTATTACAGACGATCTTACACTTTGTACGGACGTAGCGACGGTTACCATAACAGAACCTGCGGTGATTTTAAACATGAGTTTATCTTCAACTCCGATTACATGTGCTACCAATGCAACCATTACCGTAAGTGCAAATGGTGGTTGGGGAGCTTTAGAATATCAATTAGAAAATACTGCGGGAGCGGTACAAACGCCTTATAATAGCGATCCATTATTTATAAATGTGTTGGCAGGAGATTATATCGTATTTGTTAGAGATGCAAATGGTTGTATCATTCAAGAAAATATTAGCATAAATGCGGTGGTAGTACCAACGATAGGTATCTTAGCAGATACAGAATGTTATACTGCTATTGGAAATATTACCATAACAGCCACCGGAACTGGAACGGCACCATTGCAATATGCATTGAATGGAGGTACTTATCAAACTAATAATGTGTTTGCAAATATTTTACCAGGGAATCATTCCGTAACGGTAAAAGATGTATATGGTTGTGAAGTCACTTCAACTACGATTACAGTTTTTAACGAACTAACCTTAAGTACTCAGTTTTTGAGTATCAGTGCTTGTACAAATACAACAGATGTTACTATCACAGCAAATGGAGGTGATGGAACATATAGCTATACTATTCAATCTACAGGAAATATTCCTGTGGCGGGAGATTATGGAGCTGCCAATGTAATTACAGTGACCGGTGCTGGGAACTATGATGTCTATGTAAAAGATGGAAAAGACTGTGTAACGTTTGAAACGATTACGGTTAGTAAAGATCCGGTTTTAACTATTACTGCATTAAGTACGGCTATTTTATGTAACGGCGATTTGAGTGTTATTACAGTTACACCAGGTGGTGGTCAAACTCCATATGAATATCGATTAGAAAATATTTTWWYTRGGNTWTWTWCTCYRKMCCWASAANWKCMRTSYKWTWAAKAAKANTSMKRMRKRAGWYTAWAMYATYGNWKTYARAGWTKCWWGWGNMTKRYAYAGGNNAATAGCAAATGAAACAATTACGGAACCAGCTGCACTGAGCGCTACCGCAAATGTAATAGACCTAGTTTCTTGTAATAATAATAGTGATGCCGAAGTAGCAATTGTAGTACCAACTGGGGGAACACCTCCTTATCAATATAGTTTTGATGGTATGGTTTATGGAGCTACCAATAGCACAAGACTAACACCAGGAACACATACCGTATATATTAGAGATGCTAATTTATGTATCTTCCCAATGTCGGTTACCATTGCACAAGCGTTGGTTGCGCCAACTTTTACTACATCATTAGTGTATAACTGTGATGGATCGGCTGAATTTAATATTACACCAGTAGATCCTACCTCTTTATTTACCTATACTTATAAATTAAATACTGGAGTAGCAGAAGGACCTAACAGTGGATTAGGATTCGATTTTGCTAATTTACCAGTAGGAACACATAGTATAGAAATAGAATACACACCAATAAGTCCATTAGTAACTTGCCCACGAACTGAAATAATAACAGTGGTTGTGGCAGATAATATGGAGTTCAATGCTGTAATAACTGCAAGTACAGCTATTAGCTGTAATGGAGGAAATGATGGTGATATTACAGTGCAAGTTTCAAATTTTGACCCTTTATTAGGCTATGAATATAGCATTGATGGAGCTGTCTGGGTTGCAGTACCATTACTTAATACCTTTACAGTATCGGTTTTAAATGCAGGGATACATACTATTGACATTAGAGATGCAAGAAGTGTTGCAGGAAATTGTACCATTAATTTATCTCAAACTCTAAACGAACCAACACCTGTAGTTGCTAGTGCAGTTATTACAGAAGTATTGACATGTGCAATTGGTGGAGGTACAATCACAGCAAGTGCTGTGGGAGGCGTAGGAGTTTATGAATTTCAATTGGAAAATACTGCAGGTATTGTACATACACCTTATGGAAGTGATCATATATTTACGAATGTTCCTGTAGGCAATTATACTGTTTTTGTAAGAGATGGAAATGGATGTGATGCACAAGTTGCTATTACTATAGCCCCTGCGATTATACCTACAATAAGTATTGTAGCAGATACAGAATGTTATACTGCTTTAGGAAATATTACCATAACAGCTACGGGAACAGGAACGGGAACATTGCAATATGCATTGAATGGAGGTACTTATCAAACTAATAATGTGTTTTCCAATATCTTACCAGGAAACCATTCGGTAACTGTAAGAGATGTATATGGTTGTGAAGTTACTTCAACTACGATTACCGTTTTTAACGAACTTACCTTAAGCACTCAGTTTTTAAGTATCAGGGCTTGTGATACGGATACAGATGTTACCATCACAGCAAACGGAGGTGACGGAACATATAGCTATACTATTCAATCTACAGGTGTAACTCCTGTGGCTGGAGATTATGGAGCTGCCAATGTAATTACAGTGACCGCTGCTGGTGTCTATGATGTCTATGTAAAGGATGGAAAAAATTGTGTAACGTTTGAAACGATTACCGTTACTAAAGATCCTGTTTTAAGTGTAGTTGCAAGTGCAAGTCCTAYTTTATGTAGTGGAGATTTGGCTATAATTACGGCTGTTGGTGCAGGAGGAGAAGGTCCGTACAAATACCGTTTAGAAAATGCATTGGGTGTTAAAATTCGACCTTATCAATCAAGTCCTAATTTTAACAATGTTCCTGTAGGGAATTACATAGTTAAAGTTAGAGATGCCAGAAAATGTAAATCTACGGATGCAGTAACGATTACTGAACCTGCTTATTTAATTGCCTCAGCAGGGGTTACAGAATTGGTATCTTGTAATAATGGATTGGATGCAGAAGTTAGAATTACAAATGCTCAAGGAGGAACTCCTTTTGCTTTGCCGAATTTATATCTCTATAGTTTTGACGGAGGGATGACATACATTCCCTCTAATATTTCGAGATTACCTTCAGGAACACATACGGTGTATGTACAGGATGCGAATGCATGTACTTTTGCTATGGAAGTTATAGTGGCTGCTGAGATATCGGCTCCTGATTATACTCCTAGTCTTATATATGATTGTGATGGAAAAGGAATCTATACTATTTATGCGAACGACCCAACTCCTTTATATAGTTATACTTTTAATATAGATACTGATCCGGATTTACCTGCAGATATTACTATTCCTACTTATGGAGGGCCTACAGGAATCTCATTTCCAAACCTTGCTGTTGGAACACATACCGTAAATATGAATTTCACCTCTTTAGCGACACCTACAAAAAGTGTGTTACTAGAAGAATCTTTTGGGTCTGGTGCCAATACGCCTATTAGTAATATAGATCCTGTGTATTGTTATGAACCACAGGACGGAACCAATACCTGTTTAAATGCCAATCCTGCGATTAATGACGGAGAGTACAGTGTGACACAAAAGGTAGCCTATCCTTTTGGTTCATGGCGAAATCCAAATGATCATTCAGGWWTKKYMAACGGACGTTTTTTAGCCATTAATGTTGGTGGAGTAGCTGGAAATACAGGTATTATTTATCAAAAAGAAGTCAAAGATATTATTCCAAATAGGGATATTACCATATCATTATACGCTTTCAATTTATTAAGACAAGGAACTAGTGGAGGAGATCCTTCTATTGAAGTACAATTAGTGGACCCTTTAACTGGTATAATTCTAGCTACTTCACCGGTGGCTCCAATAATTCCTAAAAACAACAATGCGGATGATTGGCACGAGTTTATAATCACTTTAAACCCTGGTGCAATTACAACGCTAGACATTGTAATTCGTACAAAATCAGCAGCTATAAACGGAAACGACATTGCCATAGATGATATTTTTGCTTTCCAAGAACCAGAGCAATGTCCATCTACAACTTCAGTGACATTTACTGTTGCTGCAGATAAAGAATTTAAAGTGGCTACCAATAGCGTTACAGACGTTACTTGTAATGGAGGAAACGATGGAAGTATTAGTGTACAAGTAAGTAATTTTGATCCAGCGTTCGGATATCAATTCAGTACCGATGCAGGTGCTACTTGGAGTGCTTCTCAATTTACAAATGTATTGACAGTAAATGGCCTCAATGCCGGAWCTCACGATATAGAAATTGGGTATATCAYAGATGCCTTGGGAACTMAAGATTGTRTAGAAACGATTACAGAAATAATTGGRGAACCTACSGCKGTGGTTGCAAGTGCAAGCATTACAGAAAATTTAACTTGTAGCCCTGGAGGTGCTACCATTACCGCAAGTGCTGTTGGTGGAGGTGGTTCTTTTACCTATCAATTAGAAGATACTGTGGCAGGAATCCTTAGAGCCTATCAAATTTTACCAACATTCCTAAATGTCGGTGTCGGTTCTTATATAGTACGTGCAAAAGACGTATTTGGCTGTGACGATATTATTGACGTTCAAATAGATATTGTAGCAGCAACATCTATTGTGTTTAATACGGTTGAAACCAATTGTTATGCAGGAGATAGTAATGGAAGTATCACGGTGAATGTAACCGCTGGAAATGGAAATTATCAGTTTAGTATTAATGGAAGTCCATATAATACACCTGTCATTGTTGGAGATACATCGTATATTTTTTCAAATTTAACAGCAGGAACTTATAGCATTGATGTAAGAGATCAATTTAATTGTGATGCTGCTCAGGCAACGGTTATAATTAATGACCAACTTACAGCAACCGCAATTTTAGATAAAGATATTGATTGTTCTGTTTCACCAGACGGTCAAATTACTATTACAGGATCTGGTGGTGTTGCTCCTTATTCGTATGAATGGTCTAGTGATGGAGGAACCACTTGGAGTGGAACTAATATTGCTGGAAATATTTTTACAAGTGGTGTCTCTGGAGATTATATATTTAGAGTAACAGATGCTGCTACTTGTACGGTATTGACCAGTACTTTTACTTTAACCCCAGCTACTAATCCAACTTTTACCGTAGTAGCAACGGATGTAGTTTGTAATGGTGATTTGTCTGGATCCTTGGATGTTACTTTTACAAGTGGTTTACCGCCGTTTGTTGTAAATGTTTTTAACGATACTACTGGATTTGATTATTTGACTCAAACTACAGGCTTGCCTGCAGGTAATTATACTGTAACTGTTACGGATGCTAAAGGGTGTTCGGTAGTTGATAATACAGTGGTTATTGGGGAGTCAACTGCCATTAGTGCCATTATAGTAGCCAATCCAATTATATGTGGTGGTGCAGATTCATTTGGAAGTATAGATGTCACCAGTATAACTGGAGGGAGTCCTGAATATACGTATATATTATCTAATACTTTTGGTTTTATTGGGTCTCATACAACTATTGCCTCTGCTGATTATACGTTTACAGGCTTAGATTTTGGAGTGTATCAGTTAGTGATTTCAGACAGTTCTAATTGTGAAGTTATTTATGATAATATTAGAATTTCTTCGCCTCCAGATGCATTAGAAATTGATGTGTCGGCCCCGATGGTTAGTTGTTTAGCCGGAGCTACTGTTGTAGTAACTGTAAAATCACCTGTTCTAGCTGTTACATATCGATTTGGTATTTTAACACAACAGACTGCACCTTATTACACATTTGCTTTATCTCAATTAGCAGACAATGTTGGGGTAGATCCAGCTGTAGCAACCTTTACGGGACTTACTCCTGGAGTTGCTTATACATTTGTTGTGTTGGATGAAACTAATAACTGTTATTATTTTGAACAATTAAAAACACCTTTACCTACCCTTTCAAATATTACATCAATTGTCAACACAACACCTGTAACATGTACAGGTAGTGATGATGGGAAAATTGATTTTACTATTAATGATTATGATGTATTAGCAACAGCTATAGATTGGAAATTAGTAAATGCATTTACTAACACGGATGCTTTGCCTGCTTTAAACGGTTCTGTACCTGTGAATCCAGCCGCTCCTGGGGTCGGATTTTCTGTACCGAGTATCGGTGCTATTCCTCCTGGACACTATTATATTTTATTTGAAGAAGTGGGAGGGGCAGTAAATGGATGTACTATTTCATCTGTAGATTTTGAAATCAAAGAATCACCAACCTTATTAGAGATTGATGCCAACATCACTCAAAACCAAAATTGTAATGATTTAGGAATTATAACAGCCAGTGCCCAATACGGAACTGCGCCTTATGAGTATCAAGTAGAAAATATTTTAACAGGGATTTTTACTCCTTATCAAGTAAGTCCTGTTTTTAATGTAACCGCAGGTGACTATAAAGTGTTTGTAAAAGATGCCTTCAATTGTATTCAAGGAATTCCTGTAATGTTAACGGTGCCTTTAGATCCATCACCAGCGATTACGGTGACAGCGGATTATTCTGCTTGTCCAAGTGAAGGGAGTTTTACAGTAAGTATCAATCTTACTACTGCTGGAATCCCACCATATAGTATTCAAATTAATGGAGGAGCTGCACAAGTGGTGACGGACCCGTTTGATACCTTAACTCCATTAGTAATAACCGGACTTAATTCAGGTTTAAATACATTTCAAATTACAGATAGTAATGGTTGWAGTGAAGTAGCTGCGGATGTAATTACTATTGTAGCGCCATTGGAGTTTAATGCAAGCATCACTAAATTATTAGATTGYTCTGTAGTACCAAACGCCRAAATTACTATTAGCGATGTTATTGGTTCGATTAATTATACTTATCAAATAGATAATATAACNACCGCTACTAATTATGTGATAGCAGGAACTGCTTTACCAGTAATTCCATTTACTTGGACAGGAGCAGAWGTTATTGGAGAATATAAAATTACAATCACAGATACGGCCACCAATTGTACTGCTGTAAAATCAGTATTTATTGTAGCTGCTTTAAATCCAATAATACCAATCCTACCTAATACAGTAGATGCCTTGTGTAGCGGAAGCAATGATGGAAGCATTAGTATTACTGCTCAAGACAATGGTATTGGACCCTTTACATTTGCTATTACCGCGCCTTTGGCAATTGCACCTACCACAAACAACAATTATACGGCAACTTTTGATAATTTATCAGGGAGTGTTGCAGGGACCAATTATACCATCACAATTACAGGTGCTAATGGATGTACAACAGATGAAATAGTAACGATTTTTGAACCTATTCCTGTAAGTATTGATCTTATAGATACGACACCTTTTGGTTGTACTATTGGAGATATACCGAATACAGCAAATATTACAGTGACTACTGTAACTGGAGGGAATGGTACTTATACACGCTACGAGTTTGTGAATTCAGATGGAAATACGGTCCAAGATGGAGCGAGCGAAGTATTAACAATTACTTTCGATAGCTTAACCGATACCTATTCAGTAGATATGGGTACAGGTCTATTTACCATAAACGTATATGATAGCAACGGATGTTTGGCTACAGATACCGAGACTATCATACTGTTTGATGAAATTAACAATGCAAGTATTACTCTTTTAGAAGCTATTTCCTGTACAAATACGGGAGAGAATATTCAAATAGATGTTGTTTCTATTGGAGGAGATCCTAATAAATTTGAGTTTTCTGATGATAATGGAGCTACTTGGCAGCCTTCTAATGTATTCAATGATTTAGCCGTAGGAACACATGATTTTATAATCAGACATGTAGATACTGGTTGTACCTATCCAATAAGTCATACCATAGGGGAGCCAAATACATTTACTCCAATAGTAACCATCGTGAACCAAGTGTATTGTATAGGTTCTACTACTGGTGAAGTTACTTTTGAACTGGAAGRCACTACGTATCCAGGTGGATTTGCTTGGGAGATTTTTGATACCAAAGGAACCTTAGCAAATGATGCCGATGATACTTCTGTAGCTACCGGAACTATAGGAACCAACGGACCTACTGCAAGTCAATTCCTTGCTGCCGGATCTTATTATGTAATCATCACTCAAAATAATTTGCCAACATGTAATAACCGTGTGTATTTTACCATCACGGAACCGATTGCAGGACTTTCGGGAACGCATACGAACACACCTATCACCTGTATTGGAATCGACGGTGCTATAGAAATCACCGCAAATGGTGGATGGGGTAACTACGAATATTATGTAGGAGCTGTTCCTCCAGGTGCTGGAGATTGGGTTTCTTCTGCTTCATTTACAGGATTGGGAGCGGGGACCTACCAAGTGTGGATCAAAGATATGTCGGGTTGTGAATTGCAAATTCTACCAGTCGTAGTATTAGTAGATCCTACACCTATTGCCGCTACGTTAACCATTAACAATCCAAATTGTTCAGGTGCCGACGGTGAAATTGAAGTCACTGGGGTGACTGGAGGTGAGGGAACTAATTACCAATACCAATTGTTTTTAAATGGTGCCGCTGTAGGAATACCTCAAACAAGCCCTGTATTTAGTGGTTTGGGTGTTGGTGCTTATCATGTAGATATTACAGATCTTTGGTCTTGTACGGGAACTACTGGCGCGGATATTCAGTTATTTGATGTATTAATTCCTACCGTCTCTATTGTAAAAGAAATTGATTGTACGCTAACACCGGGAGGAGCATTAACAGTTGCAGTAACCGGAGGGTCTGGAAATTATAGTTATAGTATGACTCAGCCAGATGCAACAGTAGTTACAAATGTTACAGGTGTTTATGCAGGGTTAACGCAAGTAGGTGTATACAGTTTTATTATTACAGATACTACCACCCTTTGTACGGCTACAATTACAGAAGAGTTATTTACTCCGTCTATTGTTGTAATAGCTTCGTTAACACCTACGGATGCTTTATGTATAGGTGATGCCAACGGAACGATTACTGTGAATTTAGCAGTTACTATTCCGGGAACTAATGATGAGCCACCATATAGTTATGAAATAACGGTGGGTCCAGTATTAGCTGCTTCTCAAAGTAGCAATGTATTTACAGGATTACCAGCAGGTACATACACCGTTGTAGTTACAGGAGCAAATGCTTGTTCAGGAACACAGGATATTACCATAAATGATCCAACACCTATAAGTGTTGATACAGTGGACCTTGTTCAATTCGGATGTACAGCAGGAAATACTCCAAACACGGCAAGTATTACGGTAACTAATGTAAATGGAGGTACAGGAATATATAACCGCTACGAATTTATAAATTCTGATTTAACTGTAGTTCAGAATGGAGCGAGCAATGAATTGATAATTGCTTTTGATAGTTTAACCGATAGCTATTCTGTAGCTATGGGAGGAGCTACTTTTGGAGAGTTTACAGTGAATGTTTATGATAGTAATGGTTGTATCGGAACGAGAACAGAAACAATCACAATATTTGATGAGATTAAGAGTGCAAATGTAGTACTTGTAGATCCTATTTCATGTATTAACGGAGGGGACGATATTCGTATAGATGTAGTTTCAGCTGTTAATGATATGAATCAGTTCGAATATTCAATCAATGGAAACCCATATCAAGCATCAAACCTATTTAGCGATTTAGCCGTAGGAACACATCAATTTTTAATCAGACATATAGTAACACTGTGTGAATATTCAATAAGTCATACCGTAGTAGAGCCTAATACATTCACCGCTGTTGCAAACGTTGTGAGTGATGTGAATTGTATAGGAACAGCTACTGGAGAAGTAAGCTTTGAAATTATTGACCCTACTTATGCAGGTGGATTTAATTGGACAGTATTTGATTTAGGAGGAGTTCCTATTGCAGGACTCACTGGTATAGAAGTAGCTAATGGTCCCACACCAATTCAAAATATAGATGCAGGATCTTATTATGTAGAAATTACACAAACTGCATTTCCAACATGTACAAACCGAGCCTATTTTAATATTGCAGAATCAGCTATTGCTTTAACAGGGACCTATACAACTACTGATATTACCTGTCTTTTAAATGATGGAACATTAGATATACTACCTGTCGGAGGATGGGGTACTTACGAATATTATGTAGGTGCCGCAGTTYYRGNCTKCTNGASAWWKGRTSWSANACWTNTTTMKWTACGSKSSTTNGANMTYTGRKANTWAYSYACCAARYYKKSTTWYGWGMYGNTRGAGGGTGTGAAATTCAATTAGCGGATGCTATATTTAATGATCCAGCTCTAATCACAGGGAACTTAATAGTTACTACTCCTAACTGTAATGGTAATGATGGAGTACTTGAAGTAACCGGAGTAGTTGGTGGCCAAGGAACAAATTATCAATATCAATTAATTTTAAATGGAACGGCAATTGGAATTCCACAGTCCAGTCCTACATTTTCAGGATTAGGTGCTGGTGATTATGAAGTGGAAATTACAGATCAATGGTCTTGTAATGCTACCATACCAGGAGTTGTTACCGTATTATTCGATACGTTAATTCCTGTTATTACTCTTGTAAAAGAAATAGATTGTATTGTAACCTCTGGAGAAATTACTGTGAGTGTCACAGGAGGTTCTGGAAATTACAGTTATGATATGACACAGCCAGATACTACAGTGATTAATAGTTTGGATGGTATTTATACAGGATTAACCCAAGTAGGTGTTTATAGTTTTACAATTACAGATACGCTTACAAATTGTGTTAGCACAGTAATTGCGGAGGAGTTATTTGCTCCATCCATTGTTTTAATAGATGCATTAGTACCAACCGACGCTTTATGTGAAGGAGATGCCAATGGAACTATCACCGTTAATTTAGCGGCTACTATTCCTGGGACAAATGATGAACCGATTTATACCTACGAAATTACGGTGGGACCTATTGTATTAGCGCCTCAAAACAGTAATGTATTTACTGGATTACCAGCAGGTACATATACAGTGCTAGTTACTTCGGTAAAAGGGTGTACGGATACCCAAAATATAACTATAGGAGAATCGCCAGCTGTTTCTGTGTCAGCCACAGCCAATACTTTTGTGTGTACGCCTAATAATTTATCCGATACTGTCACTGTTACAGCGACCGCTTTGGACGGAAATCCAGGATATTTATACAGTATAGACGGTGTTAATTTTACRACATCAAATACCTTTGATATTGTAGATACTGGAATTGCTCAAACTATCACAGTAACAGTAAAAGATGCCAATGGATGTACTGCCACAGATACTGTTACAATAAACCCATTGCCTACTATTACGGCGATTGCAGTGACTCAGAATATAGCTATTTCTTGTTTGGCTCCAGAAAATGTGACCGTAACAGTTACAGGAGGCTCTGGAGATTTCACCTACGAGCTATTGCCTATAGGAACGAATACACAAATTATAGTGAATCCAACTGCAGATTTTGATTTACCAGCAGTAGGAAGTTATACTTTTAAAGTAATTGATAATGTTACCGGATGTTTTGTACTAAGTGTACCTTATATAGTAGCTCCTTTTGATACGATAGCTGTAAATGCCATGGCAAGTACACCTATTGCGTGTTTTGGCGATGCAAATGGAACTATTACTTTCGAAGTCTTAAATTATGGAGATAATTATACATGGGATGTACTGGACGAATTAGGGGCAAGTGTTGCCACTGGTACTGGAAATGCTACCACAGTAAACCCTGTAATAATTCCAACGTTACCAGGAGGGAATTACACGGTATATGTAGTTGCAACGGATCCTGCTTTTTGTGATGCCACAAGTAATGTAATCACTATAGCATCACCTAGTGCCGCCTTAAACGTAAATTTAAATGTATCTCATGAGTTAACTTGTAATCCAGGAAATGATGGAGAAATTACTGCACAGGGAGAATTTGGATGGGGTTCTTATACATATCAACTCTCACAAGGAGCCACTATTTTAGTTCCTTTTTCAAGTACTAATGTTTTTGGAAATTTAGCTGCAGGAATATACACTGTTACGGTAAAAGATGCAGGTTGTGAATATTTAGAAGATATTGAAATAATAGCACCGACTCCAATTACCGCAACGGCAATTGTTACTAGCGCCTTAGTTTGTTTTGGCGAATTGGACGGAGAAATTACCGTTACAGCGAATGGAGGTCAAGGAGCTGGAACCTATTTATATAGTTTGATAAATGCAACAGGAAACGCCTCTGCACTCCAAACATCTAATATCTTTAGGGATCTAGCAGCGGGTACTTACACGGTATTAGTAACCGATAATTTAAATTGTGATGTTATTACCGCTCCTGTTACAATAGTAGCCCCTAATCCTGTAATTGCTGCTGCACGTATTACCAACACCATCAGTTGTACTATGGAAGCAATTGTAGAAGTTACAGCTTCTGGAGGTGATGGAGGTCCCTATACCTATAGTGTAGATGGAATTACTTTTAATGCTGTAAACACGTTTCCTTTAAATCCAACAAAAATTACCACCTATCAGTTTTTTGTAAAAGATGGCAGTGGTTGTGTGTCCAATGTTTCTAATGGRATTACGGTCCGACCRATYGTACCKTTAAAAGTAATTATAGACGGAATTAACGCGAATATCACTTGTTATGGAGGTAATAATGCCGTAATAGCGGCCATTACTTCTGGCGGAATGGGGAATTATAGATACGAATTATTGGATGGAAATGATATGGTCTTAGACGGCCCTCAAAATTCAAGTATTTTTACGGATTTAGGAGCTGGAATTTATAAAGTGAAAGTTACTAGTTTGGATTGTGAAGAAATTTCTGTCCCATTTCAGATAACAGAGCCGAAACAGCTTCAATTAGCTGCCCCAGCAAGTGTTACAAATGTTAGCTGTTTTGGAGAAGATGATGGTACTATTACAGTGAATGCATCTGGAGGAACGGGGAAACTTATTTATAGTATCGATCAGAATAAATATGTGAATAATAATGTGTTTACTAATCTTTCTCCTGGTAGTTACACGGTAACGGTACAAGACGAAAATGGTTGTTATATAAACGAACGTGTCATTATTTTGGAACCAGCATTGCTAGCCATGACATTTGGATTGGTAAATCAAGAGAAATGTATAAATGATCAGGATGCGAGTATAGAAATAGTAATTACGGGTGGAACAGCACCTTACTTTACTAAGTTAAATACGGATGGAGCTTATGCAYTAGGAAAATTAGTGTACGATAAYTTACTCGGAGGTTTCACCTATGTTATTTACGTAGAAGATAGTGCTGGATGTACTCAAAATTTAGTGATTAAATTAGATGCTCCAGTGGACCTTAATTTCGGAACGACTATAGATTATGCCTGCGATGGAAATATTAAAATTATTGCGGCTGTAAGTGCTGAATTTGAAAACGATGTTACCTATACCTTGGTGAGCGACACATTAAATATTTCAAATACTACAGGTATATTTGAAAATTTAACGCCTGGAGTTTATTTGGTAGATGCAGAACATACCAATGGATGTATTCCTTCTCAATCTTTTGTTGATATAGTTGAAATGATTCCTACAATCGTCACTTTAGAAGAGACGTTTGTGAATACCATTACAGCACATGTAGAATTTGGATTGGCTCCTTATGAATACAGTATAGATGGGGATGACTTTAAGAGCTCTAACGAGTTTATAGTGAATAAAACGGGTACKTATACGGTGGAAGTTAGAGATGCTAGAGGATGTATTTCTACCAGTGAAATTTATATAGAGTTTATCACGGTATTTATTCCGAACTTCTTTACCCCAGATGGGGATGGAACCAATGATTATTGGTATCCGCGTAAATTAATGGCCTATCCTAATATTAAAGTCTCGGTATTTGACCGCTACTCTAGGTTAATTATTGAATTTAGAGGACCACAAGTAGGATGGGATGGTAAATTGAATGGAACACCACTCCCTTCAGGTGATTACTGGTACGTAATAGACTTGGATGGAYTGCAGGGTRATACAAGAGATATGATGGGGAATTTTACCCTATATCGTTAATGAAATGAGATTATGAGAAAAATATGTTTTTTGGTGATGACGGTTCTTTCTTCAATTTATAGTTGGGGACAGGAATTCAGTATGCCATTGTTAAGTCAATATATGGCAGAAAATCCGTATGTTATCTCTCCTACATTTGCTGGGATAGGGCCTTATTTTCAGTTGCGAGTAAGTGGCTTGGAACAATGGGTTGGGGTAAGTAATGCTCCGGGAACCCAATCCATTTCTTTGGACGGACGTTTTGGAGATGTAAATGGTGTAGGAATGTTGTTGTTTAATGACCAAAATGGGAATACCAAACAGTACGGTGGACATATCAGTTATGCACATCACTTAACATTAAGCGATTATAGRAATCAGTTTTTATCCTTTGGAATGTCCTATCGTTTTACACAATTTAAAATAGATGTTTCTAATTTTAATGGTGATGATCCTTCTGTATATGGCGATAAATCGTCCTTTAATTCTAATTTTGATGTAGGGATGTTATACCGTTTTGAAGAATTTTATATGAGCTTAAATGCTTCCAATATTTTAGATAAAAGCGCCAGAGCGTTTGCAGATAGTGAACCGGTTATACTTAGAAATTATTCCGTTTTTACGGGCTATAAATTCACTAGAAATCCATACCATCAATTCGAAGTCTCACTATTTGGACGTTATTTTGAAAGTGATGCTCGTTCTAGTACGGATGTGAATGTAAAATACAGAAAAATTACAGGCGATGATTATTTTTGGGCAGGAGCCAGTGTTCGTTTAATAAATGATACAGGCTTAACWCCTACTAGTATAACRCCTATGGCAGGTGTTAAATACGGCAAGTTTTATGTTTCCTATGGTTTTGAAGTCACCTTTGGAGATATTATTCAAYACAATGTAGGAACCCATTTAATTACATTAGGAATCGATTTCTTATACAATCCTAGTAGTAGGAAATGTACGAGGTNAGGTGTAGGTGAGGGGTGTTGTTAGTTGYTGGTTGTTGGGWTGACACTAGGGCTGTGATACTCGGATAGTAATTGTTTTGTGKAGAARGAGTCAGTAGTGTTTATTATTGGGTCTTCTCTCARATTAGAACGGTCTATAAAGGTYGTTTTRGACTGTCCTGAYTCCTRTRTCMAAYAGTCCTGACTCAAGAATMSYTMNACWCNAATMCTNCAMCTCWWMWRMNNNCYCACTAYGAATCATTTTTTGRAGCTGCATWAGCACTCTGATGTTCGGGTAAGTGTTTGTGTAGATGGAGTCAATAAGAACGGTCTATAAAGGTCGTTTTAGACTGTCCTGACTCCTATGTCCAACAGTCTCCTGCATCTGAACGCATGAAGTCACTCCACACGCATCCTTCAACTCAATACTCATATCTAATTTACTTCTCTCCTAAATCATCATATTCCTGATATAAAAAGTCGTTGTATGGGAAACGAGATATATGAATATCTTTTACCGCATCAAAAACCTTTTCTTTAAAAGCTTCTAAATTATCTTTATTCAATGCTGAGATAAAAATACAATTGTCCTCTAGGTTATTCATCCAAGTTTTTTCCCATTCTTCCAAGGTGAAATGCGCTTTGGTTTTTTCAGTTACCAAATCATCTTCTTCAATTGTTTGGTGTGTATAAGCATCAATCTTATTAAATACCACAATTGTTGGTTTATCGGCACTTTTAATATCTGCYAAAATACCATTTACGGATGCCATATGRTCCTCGAAAGAATCATGAGAGATATCCACTACATGCAATAATAAATCAGCTTCTCTTACCTCGTCCAAGGTAGATTTAAACGATTCTACCAAYTGAGTAGGTAATTTTCKGATAAACCCAACGGTATCTGTAAGTAGGAAAGGAATGTTTTTAATCACCACTTTTCTAACGGTAGTATCCAATGTCGCAAAAAGCTTGTTYTCTGCAAAAACCTCACTTTTACTCACCACGTTCATCAAGGTAGATTTACCTACGTTTGTATAACCAACTAWGGCTACACGTACCATYTTACCRCGRTTTTTACGTTGTACAGCCATTTGACGGTCTATYACAAGTAATTTTTTTCTAAGTAGYGTTATCTTATCTCTAATAATACGTCTGTCTGTTTCAATTTCCGTTTCACCAGGTCCACGCATCCCTATTCCCCCTTTTTGTTTGTCCAAATGCGTCCAAAGTCGTGTTAAACGAGGTAATAAATATTGACATTGCGCTAGCTCYACTTGTGTTCTTGCATACGAAGTTTGAGCACGAGCGGCAAAAATATCTAGAATTAAATGTGTACGGTCYARYACCTTRCARTCCAGTACCTTTTCTATRTTTCTAAGTTGTCCGGGTGATAGTTCATCATCAAAAATAGCAGTTTCTATTCCGYGTTCTGTCATGTATGTTAGTACTTCCTCCAGTTTYCCWACACCTATAAAGGTTTTTGGATTCGGTTTTTCCATCTTTTGGGTAAAGCGTTTTACAGCTTTACCACCAGCAGTTAACGTTAAAAATTCTAATTCATCTAAGTATTCTGTGACTTGGTCTTGGCTTTGCTTTTGGGTAATTACACCTATCAATACAGCTTTTTCCCAGCTAACTACTTTTGGATCTATCATGGGGCAAAGGTACAAATTGTGTTGATACATAGGATTAATAAAAGAATTTAATACATTCGCTTTATAAGCCAACTAACATGTCAATGATTTTATCTAAAAAAAAGAATAAAAAGCCCGTTACCATTGGGTTTTATAACCTAGAAAACTTGTTTGATACCACGGATGATAAAAATACATTTGACGATGATTTTACTCCGGCAGGTAAAAAACAATGGAATTATAGACGTTATCAGAAAAAAATTAAAAAATTAAGCAGTGTCATTTCTCAAATTGGCACCGATAAATCTAAATTACCTCCCGTATTAATTGGGGTAGTTGAGGTAGAAAACAAGGTAGTATTGTCGGATTTGGTCCAGCATAAAAACCTAGCTGATTTCAACTACGGTTTTGCACATTACGATTCTCCAGATGAACGAGGAATTGACGTAGCRTTGCTATATCAAAAAAAGGAGTTTGAGTTATTGGAATCTAAAACGTATCCTTTATTATTAAGTAGACCGAACGGCGAACGCGATTATACAAGGGATGTATTGTATGTAAAAGGCCGTTTAAAAGGGGAGTTGATGTATATTTTAGTAAATCACTGGCCTTCTAGAAGGTCTGGCGAAGATACTTCTGAGATAAACAGAATAAAAGCAGCGGAATTAGTAGGGTCTATAGTAGATAGTATTCAGTTGGAAGATCCATCGGCTTATATTATGATTATGGGCGATTTTAATGATGACCCAACCAATAAGAGCATCAAAGAAACCTTACTTTCCAACAGCAGTTTGCACAATCCTATGGAGAGTCTCCTTGCAAAAGGAAAGGGAACATTGTCTCATAAAAGAACCTGGCATTTGTTTGATCAAATTATTTTTACRAAAAACTTTTTCGAGAATAGTRCTACYGGMTTTTCGTTCAGATATGCCGATGTTTTTAATAAGAAATTTGTAAAAGTATTTAARGGAAAATATAGAGGGACTCCGTTTAGAACCTAYGTAGGTAAATGGTAYAARGGAGGGTTTAGCGATCATTTYCCKGTWTATATMTTTTTAAATAAAGGATAAGTAATTAWTAKTACAACATTNAAAGAGCCACWAGTAATTAGTGGCTCTTTTAGTATTTAGAATGTTTCTAATCTACCGATAATTACCATTGGTCGACAGTTAAAAGGTAGCAATCTTATATTTGARATATATAGTGGRTAGTGGGGGTACATTTGTCGTGTAACTAATAAAACCCACAATWATGACATTAAATAGAWCACTTATAGCCATCGTATGTATCCTAAGCATAAACATACTAATAGCACAAGATACCAACGAAGCTTCTCATACAATATCTATCAGTATTCCTGAAATTGCTTTATTAGATTTGGAATCTGCTACAGGAACGGCAATCAGTTTGAATGGAACCGCACCAACAGAAGCAGGGGAGAAAGTAGCATTTGATGCAACTAACAATGATATTTGGATTAATTATACCTCTATTATTGGGTCATCTACAGAGCCTACTAGAAAAGTGATGGTTCAAATAACAGACGGTAATGTTCCTGATGGATTAGAATTGTCGGTATTGGCAGCGAATGATGCTGGACAAGGTGATGGAACAATGGGGCAATCAATTAATCAGTCTATTATTTTAAGTAGTGCTAGCGCTCAAAAAATAATTGATGGAGTTGGAAGTGCCTATACTGGAAATGGACCTAATAAAGGACACAATTTAACCTATTCATTAAAGCAGAAAACAGGACAAGGTGCTTATGCATCTTTAGATTTTAATCAAACGCAGACTGTTTCTATTACTTATACTTTAACAGATAATTAGATTTTAAGAAATAAAAAGCAAGCTAATATTCTAAAATCTCTCTGAAATTATTCAGGGAGATTTTTTTTGTCATCTGTTATAATTCCCATTTTTTTAGCCCTTGTTTTCCATCCTTCTCTAGCCAATAATTGTAAATCGGCATGGCTATCACTTTCGTCCATTATCTCTAAGCCTAAAAGGGTCTCAATAATATCTTCCTGACTTACTAAGCCACTCACAGAACCGTATTCGTCCACTACTAATGCTACATGCTCTCTTTGATTTATTAAGGTATCGAACAATGCGGGAATAGACAGGTTTCTTTCGGTGACTAAAATCTCTCTTTTAATTGATTTTAAAGGGTCGTCTCCTTTTTTATTAATGATGGCTTGGTATAAGTTGTCTTTTAAAAAATAGCCGGTAATATTATCAGACTGTTCGTGAAAAATGGGAATTCTAGAAAACCTTAGTTCTTTATTCGCATTAAAAAAATCTTGAATAGTCATGTTTTCGTCTGCTATTTGCATCACTGCTCTAGGGGTCATAATGCTTTTAACCTTGACGTCTTTAAAATTGATTAAGTTTTTAATAATAGTACTTTCGGATTCTAAAAAGATACCTTCTTCTGTTGCTATTTCTGCCATGGCGCTAAAATCTTCTCTTGATAATACACTACCATGTCCAGATTTTCCAATTAATTTTGTGGTTAATTGTAATATCCATAAGATTCCTGTCCATTTTAATATAAACACCATAACGGTTAAGGTTTTGGCGGTAAAACTTGCCAATTCCTTCCAGTATGTTGCACCGATAGTTTTAGGGATTATTTCTGAAACAACCAGAATTAAAATAGTCATTATTGCCGATACTATTCCTACAATATTTACGCCTAGAATGTTAATGTCATAGTCCAACGCTTCCGCATGTACTCCTACTAAAATGGCTCCAACAGTATGTGCTAGGGTATTTAAAGTTAAAATAGCGATGATGGGTTTGTCAATATCATTTTTTAAATAATCCAATGTTTTCGCATAGCCCAATCCTTCTTTCTTTTTTATATTAATAAATGTAGGGTTGATACTCAATAATACGGCTTCCAAAATGGAGCATAAAAAAGAGAGGAAAATAGAAATAGAAGCAATGAGTAGTAATGTAGTCATGTAATTGGCTGAATTTTGAACTTGAAAGATACAAAAAATCGCCTAGAAATAGTTTTCTAAGCGATTTGGAGTTATTTTAATAGTATGTGTTTTAGAATCCATAGTTTACGCCAATTCCAAATACTTCTCTGGTTTGGAATCCTCTGTAAGCATTGTCGTCATATACCGTTTGGAAGGTTAAATTTGCAGACAAATATTTGTTAATGGTCATTACCAGATTCATGGTGTAATCCAAATCTATATTTTTTGCTTCTTCTAAATAATTAGTGTACAAGGTTAAAATATTTTCCATTGAAACATTGTTCATTAATTTTAATTTATAATATCCCGATGCGTTAAAACCCAACTCGTATCTGCTGCTTTTCCCTGGGTCTACCCCGAAATAATTATCATCTAAAACACCTAAATTTGCTCTTAAATCTTTATCAATAAATGTAATTTTAGAAGTTAAAGGAGCGATGTTGAATTTTAGATTATCATTTTTTTTCCATAACATACCTGGACCAAAAGTAAGGTATCCAGGAGATAGAAGGTTGGTGAACTCATTCCTGATTTCTTTTCCTGCAGTATCTTTTCCATAGGTATATCCTTTAGAAAACTGAGTTTTTAAATTTACAAATGCAGAATAATACCAATATCCTGATGCTTTTTTACCGTACAATGAATTAAATTCGAAACGGTCATCTGTCTTTTTCTCAAATTCGCTGTTGGCTGTTTTTGTCAGTCCATAGGAAGCAATTATTTTATTGTCCCAAGTATTATTTCCTTTGGTATAATTAAAGTCGTAGTTAATTCCTAAGGTAGCGGATATATTATTTTCCCCTCCAGTAGTCCATTTGGAAAATGAAGATTGATTGAATAAAAACGATACATTACCTCCTTTTTTCCATCCATCTTTGGGTGCTTCTACTTTCTCTTGTGCATAGGAAATCGCGCATACGCAGATAAGCGCTGCTGATAGCAATACTTTTTTCATAATAAATGTGTTTTTCAATTTTTTGTCAAATATAGTACTATACTACTGTTGTAAGACAATTTTTTGGTGAAAAGGTCACTTATTTAACGAAAAAAGCGAGGGTAGCTAGCTGTAATTTGTTGAAGGTTAGGTTTAGGGGAGCTAGTAAATATTGGTTAACGATTTGAGAAGGTCTCAAAAGGAATAGTTGGGTTAGTTTCCCTACCAATGTTTCCGTTACTTATATAATTCGGAATGTGAACCTAAACGAACTAACTTGATAATGTTTGGGCTTCCTATTTGTACTCAGATAATTAATAAGTCTGGTTTAATGTGACATTCCCAGTTGTTAATATATTTTCCTTTTAGTTTGTGAGGTTTCATTGCCAGAGGAATTCCATCGATACCAAATTGTTGTAGCGTTGTTATTACCCTTGTAGCTGATGACAGATAGGCTACGTTTGTTTTTATCCTCTTAAGATTCATTTATAAACGTGTCTACATCCTCAATCGTTTCTAAGTTTTGATTATTCTCAGCTTGGTTGATTGCTTTAATTGTTTCCTCATTTGGAATGTCGCCAACGTCTTTATATAACAAGTATTCTATATAATTATTAAGGCTCCTCTTTTGAGCTTTTGCCTTTTCTCTGACTAATGCTAATAAATCTGAATCGAATCGTAATGTGGTTTGTGTTTTCATAGCTACTTTATTTATAGAGATCTACGAAATAACACTGTGTTATGCAAATGATAGTGATGTGCTATTTTTTATACAACGGTACCGTAGAACAAGCCTCTCCWAAAAACAGTGATTTAACTACAGGTTGTAGCTTTGCTATCAAGCGGATATAAGCTGTTTCTGGAATGGGTTTATTGGAGCATCCTTTAATAATAACAGGTTTGTCTGTAAATTGTTCTGTGGATATTTCTGAAATAATTTGTTCAAAAATAGATACTTCCAATTGTTGTAAATCACCAATAACTATATGGCGAGCATGTTGGGTAAGGTGGGTACTTATTAGTAAATAAGCCCAAGATGGAATTATGGCATCAGAAGAACAGGYTAAACATACATAATTGTCTTTATACTGAGACCAATCATGGTTTTTAACCTGTTCCCTAAAATCCTTTTCTTTTAATATAAGCTCTTGGAATAACCAAGATTTGATATCAAAAATAACACGAGAACCTGTTGGATAATAATCTTCTAAATCCAAGGTGATTAGTTTGCTATTTGCAACTCTATTAACTATTTCTGACATGGGTATTGCTTATATTGTAGCTAAATTATAAAAATCCTAACTCTAGTTTGGCTTCTTCGCTCATTAAATCTTGAGTCCAAGTAGGGTCAAAAGTAATTTCTACTTCGCAACCNTTTACTTCCTCTAATTCTTTTACTTTTTCCTCTACTTCTATAGGTAAAGTTTCTGCAACTGGGCAGTTTGGAGAGGTTAGTGTCATTAATATTTTGACATCATTTTCATCACTGATCATCACATCATATATCAACCCTAACTCGTAGATGTCCACAGGTATTTCTGGGTCAAATATCGCTTTTAACTGTCCTATAATTTTCGATCCTAAATCTTGTACGCGTTCGCTGTTCATAGTTTCTTAATTCAATCTAAATAAATACAAATATACGAATCTTATCCTAACTTTGACTGGTAAGCCAATGCATATAATTTTAATTGTTTAACCATGGCTAATAGTCCGTTAGCACGCGTGGGTGATAAGTGTTCCGTAAGTCCAATTTTATCAATAAAAAATAAATCGGCAGTCATAATATCCATTGGCTTTTGTTCCGACAAAATGCGGACTAACAAAGCGACAATTCCCTTGGTTAAAATGGCATCGCTATCTGCCGTAAAGCTAATGTTATCCGATACTATAGCTGCATGTAACCATACTTTAGACTGGCATCCTTTAATCAGATTATCATCTGTTTTAAACGCGTCATCTATAATTGGTAAGTCTTTTCCTAGTTCGATAATATACTCGTACCTTTCCATCCAATCTTCGAACATGGAAAATTCGTCTATTATCTCTTCTTGTATCTCTTTGATACTCATAATTTTGTGTATTTGTGTATTACAAAATAAATTTCAGGCAAAATTAGGTAAAAAATAATGTGAAATACTTATTTTTGCAAAAATAAATA
>NVSD01000007.1 GCA_002401105.1 Flavobacteriaceae bacterium
CAGACTTCACCGTGTTTAGCAAAGACATCATGGCGATCCCTGAAGCCGAAATCCTAACGGTGGAACCTGTGATGACGATCGTTGACGGGGAAATTATCTATAGGAAATAGGAAAAAACTGTTCTCCCCTCCTTAACCCGCTCATACCCGCGTAGACGGGTATCCAGTAAAATGGTCAAAGCAGAAGTTAGAAGTTCCTTGTTTAGGCTGATGCTGTAGACTATATTTTCTCCATGGAAATTTAAACCGAATAGTATCTGTAAATATCTCCTTATTTTTTTCTTTCAATAACATAATTCACCATGGTCAAAAGCGAGGTTTTATATGGGGATTCAGGATACGTATCCAACATGGTCAATGCTTTTTGCTGATACAATTTCATTTGCTCTATTGTATATTCTATACCTCCATTTTCTTTTACAAAAGTGATGACCTCTTTCACTCTCTTTTTATCGAGGTTGTGATTTTTTACAGAGTTAATTAACCATTTCTTTTCCGATTTAGAACAGTTATTTAAGGTATAAATTAAAGGCAAGGTCATTTTTTGTTCTTTGATATCTATTCCCGTAGGTTTTCCTATTTGAGCATCGGTATAGTCAAACAAATCATCTTTTATTTGAAAGGCAATTCCTATGAGCTCTCCAAATTTACGCATGTTCTCCACCTCATCTTTGGGAGCATTTACAGAAGCTGCACCAATACCACAACAAGCCGCTATAAGCGTGGCTGTTTTTTGACGAATTATTTCAAAATAAACTTCCTCGTCTATATCTAAGCGTCTTGCCTTTTCTATTTGCAAGAGTTCTCCCTCACTCATTTCACGAACGGCGACAGAAATCAATTTTAAAATATCAAAATCGTCATTATCTATCGATAACAATAAGCCTTTAGACAATAAAAAATCGCCKACTAAAACCGCAATTTTATTCTTCCACAAAGCGTTTACAGAGAAAAAACCACGTCTGCGATTGCTATCATCAACCACATCATCATGCACCAAAGTAGCTGTATGTATTAATTCGATAATAGCTGCACCACGGTAGGTACGCTCATCAAAATTACCATCAGACACCATTTTAGCCACTAAAAAAACAAACATAGGTCGCATTTGTTTTCCTTTACGGCGTACAATATAATGTGTGATCCTATTTAAAAGTGGGACATTAGAAACCATGGACTCTTTAAACTTTTGTTCAAAGAGCTCCATTTCGTTCAAAATAGGCTGTTTAATTTGTTCTACTAATTTCATCTAGATCTCAAAAATACATATTTTTCTCTTGAATAGAGAGTTTTAAAAGGAGAAAAAAGTTGGATAGAAAAGAGAATAAAAAATAAAGACTTGAGATGGCTCCCAAGTCTTTATTTTTACTGTTATTTTATCCAATGCGCTAGCTTTTATTGGCCAATTGACCACAGGCAGCATCAATGTCTTTCCCTCTACTTCTACGTACGTTTACCGTAATATCGTGCATTTCCAAATTAGAAATATAATTATTTATGGTAGCTGGACTTGCTTGTTGGAATGGTCCATCATCAATAGGATTGTATTCTATTAAATTCACCTTACAAGGTATAATTTTACAGAATTCTACCAATGCTTTTATACTTTCTTTATCATCATTTATACCTTCCCAAACCACGTATTCGTAGGTTACATGACGTTCTGTTTTATGATACCAATAAATCAACGCTTCTTTGATGGAAGCCAAATCATACTTTTTATTAAAAGGCATAATCTTGGTTCTGATTTCATCGATTGCAGAATGTAATGAAAGTGCCAAATTAACTTTTGTTCCCTCATCTGCCATTTGCTTGATACGGTGAGGTACACCTGATGTAGACGCGGTAATTCTTTTAGGAGACATTCCTAATCCTTCTGGGCTTGTAATCATTTCAATGGATTTCATCACATTGTCATAATTCATTAATGGCTCACCCATTCCCATAAATACAATATTGGAAAGTTTGTGATTGTAATACAATAAACTCTCTTGATTGATGGCAGAAACTTGATCGTAAATTTCATCTGGATTTAAATCACGCATGCGTTTTAATCGTGCCGTGGCACAGAAACTACAGTTAAAACTACAGCCCACTTGACTAGATACACAAGCTGTGGTTCTGGTATCCGTAGGAATTAAAACGGACTCTACAATAAGTCCATCATGCAAGCGAATGGCATTTTTTACCGTCCCATCCTTACTGCGTTGCATTTGATCCACTTTGATATGATTGATTACAAAATTAGCCTCCAACATAGCACGTGTATCCTTGGAAACATTGGTCATGTCCTCAAAATTATGGGCCGTTTTATGCCATAACCATTCATACACTTGATTCCCTCTAAATGCCTTATCTCCATTGGCTACGAAAAAATCGCGTAGCTCCTCTTTGCTCAATGCACGTATGTCTCTTTTATCAGCCATCATATTATACTATTAAAAAACTGTCAAGGATTTACATCGATGACAGCTCAGTACTATTTTTATAAATTTTATTATAAAATCAACATGGCATCACCATATGAGTTGAAATTATATTTTTCTTTAATTGCAACTTGGTAAGCTTCCATCAAGAAATCGAATCCTGCAAATGCAGCTACACTCATCATTAATGTAGATTGCGGTACGTGTAAATTCGTTACCATACAGTTTGCAATATGAAAATCGTAGGGAGGGAAAATAAATTTATTTGTCCATCCTTCAAAAACATCGAGTCTTCCTCTAGGTGACACAGAACTTTCTATGGTACGATTTACTGTAGTTCCAACAGCACAAATACGTCTTTTGTTCGCTTTTGCATTGTTCACTAAATCCGCAGCCTTCTGATTAATCATAATTTTTTCAGAATCCATTTTATGTTTGGATAAATCCTCCACCTCAACAGCGTTAAAAGTACCTAAACCAACATGCAATGTCACTTCTGCAAAATCCACTCCTTTTATTTCTAAACGCTTTAATAAATGCTTAGAAAAGTGCAAACCAGCCGTTGGTGCTGCAACAGCTCCTTCGTGTTTTGCATAAATTGTTTGATAACGCTCTCTATCAGAATCCTCTACTTTACGTTGGATAAATTTAGGTAAAGGCGTCTCTCCTAATTCATGTAGTTTTTTACGAAATTCTTCATAACTACCATCGTATAAGAAACGTAAAGTACGTCCACGTGATGTAGTATTGTCAATAACTTCAGCTACCAAGCTTTCGTCATCTCCAAAGAATAATTTATTTCCAATTCTAATTTTACGCGCTGGATCAACTAATACATCCCACAATCTGCTTTCAGCATTTAATTCTCTCAGTAAAAACACTTCTATACATGCTCCCGTCTTCTCTTTTTCACCGTACAAACGTGCTGGAAACACTTTTGTATTGTTCATCACCATTAAATCACCTTCGTCAAAATAGTTAATCAAATCCTTGAACATCTTGTGCTCAATAGTTTGATCTTTACGATTTAAGACCATTAATCTAGACTCATCTCTATGTTCTGCTGGRTATTCAGCTAACAATTCGTCTGGCAAATCATATTTAAAATGTGATAATTTCATTCAAGTGTTTTTAAAATATGGGCAAATATACAACATCGACATAGGCGTTGTCAAGTATTTTGCCATAAAACTTTGATTTTCTTATGAATTAGATGAAATTGTCGAATAATCCTCCCAAAAATCAGGGTAGGATTTGGAAACTACTTCCGCCTCATTTATTACAATATCCACCTTGCTAGCCAAAGGAGCAAAGGCCATCGCCATCCTGTGATCTTGATAGGTATCTATGGCTATTTTTTGTTGAATCTTAGTTGACTTTTCCAATACCAAACTGTTGTTGGTTATATGAACAGTCCCTCCTAATTTTTCTATTTCTGTTTTTAAAGCCACCAAACGATCGGTTTCTTTAATCTTTAAAGTGTGCAAACCTGTTAAATTACAGGAGATTCCCATCCCAAAACATGTTACTACAATAGTTTGAGCAATATCTGGTGCACTTTTCAAATCTAATTCTAACACAAAATTAGGATCGACATCCGATTGGGTTAACCTGATTTGATTTTCAGAAAACACCGTGGTTACTCCTAATTTCTTATAAATATCCACCAACACAGCATCGCCTTGTAAACTACTTTTTTTATAGGACGACAAGGTGATTTCTGAGCCTTTCACCAAAGCCGCATAACTAAAGTAATAAGATGCAGAACTCCAATCTGACTCAACAATAACCGATGTATCAGCAATAGACACCGCTGGCATTACCCTAATGGTATCTCCTTCCCAATTATTATCTATCCCTATTTGATCCAACAAACTCAAGGTCATTTTTATATATGGCACCGAAGTTACTTTTCCTTTAAATTTTAATTGCAAGCCATTTCTTAAACGTCCTCCAATAAGTAATAAGGAGGAGATATACTGACTACTTACATTTCCATCAATTTCCAAGGAAGCAATCGTCAATTCCTTTCCTATTATTTTTAAGGGTGGAAACCCTTCTTTTTCAATATATTCAATATCAGCTCCGAGTGTTTTTAGTGCCTCAACTAAAATTTTAACAGGCCGATCTTTCATACGTCCAGAACCAGTCAATACCACTTCTTTCCCTGGAGTAGCGGCAAAAAACCCAGTTAAAAAACGCATTGCAGTTCCTGCATGGCCTATATTCACTTCTCCTACGTCAGCTTTCAAWGCCTTTTCTAGCAACTGAGTATCATCTGAATTAGAGAGATTCTCAATGGCTAAATTTGGATATAATTTCTGTAAAATTAACAAGCGATTCGATTCGCTTTTAGAACCTGTAATTTGAATTGTTGCCTTAATGGCATGTGAAAATGATGTTAGTAGCATTTATTTTCGGTGTTTTGAGAGATTATAATTTTTTAATAAACTTGTAATATCCCGTCATAAACAGTCCATATACAGTAGACATTACCAATTGCATTTTTACAAATTGCATCCAAGTATCTGCTGCAAAAAATTCGTGCATCATACTATCATATCCATCGGATACTAAGGCAAAAATTATTTTTATAATAGTTACTACAATTAAAAAGATGGAGAAAAAACGGAGAAATAATGTTAAAAACGATTGTTTAGATAAATCAGACATACTTATTTTAATTTTTTATTATTGTGGTGACGATCGTGATCGCGTTTTGTTTTAATATCCAGTTTTTTATCAAAAGCTTCCTGTAAGTCTATTCCGGTTTGATTGGCCAAACAAAGTACTACAAATAAAACATCGGCTAACTCTTCGCCCAAATCTTTATTCTTATCACTTTCTTTTTCGCTCTGCTCTCCATATCGACGTGCAATAATACGCGCCACCTCACCAACCTCTTCGGTCAATTGTGCCATATTTGTCAATTCGTTGAAATAACGAACCCCGTGTTCCTTAATCCAAGTATCTACTACAAGCTGAGAATTTTTAATATCCATGGTTATTATTTTGTTCAAAGGTACTTTAAAAAGTCAATCCTATCTATTTCTCTAGCACCTAAACTTGCCAGATGGTCATTATGAACCTGACAATCAATTAGTTTATAATTTTCTTTTTTAAGTTTCTCCACTAAGTAGATAAACGCCATTTTAGAAGCATTACTTACCGTACTAAACATACTCTCTCCACAAAAAACACTTCCTAAATCTATTCCGTAAAGTCCTCCTACTAGTACATCGTTTTCCCATACCTCCACGGACTTGGCAATTCCTTTTTTATGCATTTCTAAATAGGCATTCTCCATATCATCTGTAATCCAGGTCCCTCCTTGATCTGGTCTATAAATGGTTTTACAATGATATAAGACCTGCTCGAAAGCAGTATTAAACGTTATTTTAAATTGTTGGTCTCGGATTACTTTACGCATGCTCTTAGAAATCCTAAGCTCTTCTGGAAACAACACCATTCTATTTTCGGGACTGTACCAAATTATAGGTTCTCCCTCGTTAAACCAAGGAAAAATACCACTTCGGTAGGCCAGTGACAATCGCTCCGTAGACAAATCGCCCCCTATTGCTAACAAGCCATCTTCGGCAGCAAAATGTACCGGTGGAAATTCTATTTTTTTTGTAAGGATGTACATAATTGGTTGTTGGTTGCTTGTTGTTTGGCCAGAACTGTGTGAGCATTATTGATGTTGGTTGCTTGTTGATTTTGGTTGTTAGTTGCTGGTTGTTTGTTGTTTGTCCAGAACTATGTGAGCATTATTGGTTTTGGTTGTTAGTTGATTTTGGTTGCTTGTTGCTTGTTGTTGGTTGTTTGGCCAGAACTACGTGAGCATTAATGATTTTGGTTGGTTGTTGGTTGTTTGGCCAGAACTATGTGAGCATCCTCTTTGTTGTTGTTCTCTATATCTTCTGAATGATTCCTGAGCGGAGTCGTGTAACATCACTCAAACGAAGCACTCTCAACGGTCCCTGAGCGGAGTCGAAGGGAAATCACTCAAATGTATTCCTCTCAACGACCCCTGAGCGGAGTCGTGCAACATCACTCAAACGAAGCACTCTCAACGCCCCCTGAGCGAAGTCGAAGGGAGAGTTCAAACCTCACCCAAACTGCCTTATGATCTGTTGGCCAAACATTCAAAGGTTCTATAAAAACATCACTGGTATTTTCTAGTACTCTTTTATTATTGGTAATATCTCCTTTGGGGCCTACAATTTTAACTTCTTTTAAAGTCAATTGTTTATTTGGTAAGTAAAACACAAAATCTATTCTATCTCTATCGTCCGCTTTCGGGCTCCATGCTAATTTAGAAATAGGCACTAAAGGATTGTCTGCGGGATAGGTAAAACCAGGATGTGTTATCGGATTTGGGTATTGTTTTCTATAGGCATCCACAAAGCCATTTTGTTCTAAATTCACGGTATTGTTCCATGGCATTACTACGCCATTATGATCGTATAAATGTTTGTTCTCATCAATCCAATCCAAATGCGATGCTTCGTTATTATCCCCTCCATAAATTACAATACGGCCTTTTTTCTGTTCCAGCAAAGCATCTTTTATAAAGGCATTAATGGCATCATCTCTTTTAGACGCTAGATTTATTTTTTCAATTTCTAGTATATCTGTTACTGGGGCATCCAATTCCTTCCATGAAGAACCATCATAACCTCTTGGCAGGTATAAAGCACAATTTAAATAATCTAAATGCCCGCTATAAAACGCAATTTCTACACCTTTTACATCAATGATTGCCTTGGTTATAGAACCAWGATCATTTCCAAGTGGGAATACATTTGTTTGTTTAATAATCGGGTATTTAGATAAAATCCCCGTATCCTCACTTTTCTCTGAATAATAAGTAAACCCCTTCTCTTTCAAGGCCAACACTAAGCGTTTTGCTAAATTTGTTCCTTTGTAATTTCGAACTTCACTTAAGGAAATTAAATCAGCTTCTGTATGAATGATTTCATTAATAATAGCATCAAATCCGCCATCTACAACAGTTCCTTCTTGCCAAATATTAAACTGCAATACATTTAAGGGTATTTTCTCTTCGGAAGAATCACATTGGGTAAAAAAAGAACAACATAAAAGGCAGAGTAAAAACTTAACTATTTTCATATGGTTGGGATTATTAAGAATTACAAATTTAGTGATTCGAGAAACTAAAACGCATAAAAAAAGCTGCATAAAGCAGCTTTTTTATATTTTTTTAATGACCTAGAAAGGTAAATCGTCTGGTTCGTTATCGCTAACTTTATCCGTAGATTCAAAACTTTCTAATGGTGGAGCAGGAGTACCTGCTGGCGCTGCTGCAGCTGCACCTTCAATTCTCCATCCTTGAATAGAGTTGAAATATTTAGCCTCTCCTTCCGGGTTTATCCATTCTCTACCTCTTAAGTTGATTGAGATTTTTACATCCTGACCTACTTGGTACGTATTTAATGCATCACATTTGTCTTGTACAAATTCGATTGCCAACATTTGAGGATACTGCTCATCAGTGGTTAACACYAATTCTCTCTTTCTAAATCCACTCGCTCCAAAMGTTTGCGTTTCGCTGATTTTCTTAATCTTCCCGGTTACTTCCATCTTTATTCTTAAATTAGTTCATCAAAAGTACTTTCCAAGCACTTTCTATATCGTTAGTTTCTAAATATTGTTTTGCAAATGTATGCTTTTTTATGATTTCTGAATTTATAAATTCGGAATGTTCTTGTGCAAACTTATTAACATCTGCTTTTAAAGGCAGTTTTTCTATGTTCCCAAGCTTCCCTAAATCGTTTCCGGACWGTACAACACTGTCTCTAATTAGTTCCGGAATCTCATCAATACCTATCCCTAAAGTAGTTAAAGGTTTTGGAATTTCAAAATAACCAGCCTTTACTCTAGAATAAAAATTACCACCTGCCCGCGCTACTAAATCTATTTTATGATGATTGATGCTTAAATCGTCGTTCAAAACAGCTTTAGAAATATGTAATTTAACCACTTCGCATATAATAAGGTTACCCGCGCCTCCTTGATCTCCTAAGGCGACAATCTCATTAATTTTACATTCAAACTGAACAGGAGACTCTGCCACGCGAAACGGTTTAACGTTTTCAGACTTTAACATGGTAAAACCTGCTTTTTCAAATTCGTTTACCCCTGCTGGATATTCCGTACTAGACAAGGACATTTGCTGTACGATGTCATAATTTACCACATTTATAACCACTTCTTTCGTAGCCAAAGCATTCTCCAAGGTATGTTTGGTTGTATTATCACGAACCCTACG
This sequence comes from Flavobacteriaceae bacterium, assembly GCA_002401105.1. GTDB lineage: Bacteria > Bacteroidota > Bacteroidia > Flavobacteriales > Flavobacteriaceae. The sequence goes on from NVSD01000007.1 coordinate 8,718, forward strand.
TGCAGGAGAAAAAATAAGAATAGGAGGATTAGCGCTGAATACATTAAAAAAACTAAATGGCGACAAATTTGGCCGCCCTTCTTTATCTACTGTACTTGCAAAAGCGATAGGTCTAGGAGCAATGGCGCTTAATAAATAGCCATGCAACTGAGCCGTCGGTATATTTTTAGGGTCTATTGTTATCATTATAGTAATTTAAACAAATGTAATTAATCAATATTACATTGAAAAACTAAAAATAAGGACTTATTTTGACATGAAATATAATATCAATAAAAATTTTAAGTTATATGAAGAGAAATTTTTATATTCGTAGTACATGTCTCTTTTTAAAAACACCTCTTTTCGTAAATGGGCAATCATTTCGGTTTCCTTTGTAATTGTAGCCGCAATTTTATGGAACACTTATGACTTTATTCAAAAGTTTAAAGTGGAAGAGCGTAGAAAAATGGAAATTATAGCCGGTGCTTATAGTAGATTCAATGATAATTCCAATTTAAATGCCGATGTCACCCTTGAAAGTGAAATTGTATACGGAAATCACAACATCCCCATGATTGTGACGGATGAACAGAGTAACATTACTCAACATCACTTTTTAGACGCAAAAAAAACAAAAGACAGCAGCTATGTTTTTCAGCAATTGGCTTTGATGAAAAAGGAAAACCAACCATTAATAGTTGGATACAGAAACAATTCGAAGCAGTACATCTACTATCGGGATTCTGACTTACTTAACAAATTAAAATACTACCCACTCGCATTAATTTTTATATTATTCCTGTTTTCCAGTGTTATTTTCCTGTTTTTTAAATCCAACAAATCTGCAGAGCAAAACAAATTATGGACAGGAATGGCCAAGGAAACAGCACATCAGATAGGAACACCACTCAGCTCTTTATTAGGCTGGGTAGAAATATTAAGGCTTGAAAACACCGACAAAACTACCGTAGACGAAATAGAAAAAGACATTCACCGACTCAACACCATAGCAGAACGGTTTTCAAAAATAGGCTCTATCCCTACTTTAACAAATCAAAACATTGTAGAAAGCACTAAAACGGCATACAATTACCTAAAATCTAGAAGTTCTAAACAAGTAGTCTTTAGTTTTAAAAGCTCGGATAAAATAATAAATACCCCTTTGAACATTCAACTCTATAGTTGGGTGATAGAAAACGTGATTAAAAACGCCATTGACGCTATGGAAGGAAAAGGAAACATAGCGGTGGAAATTAAAAAAACAAAACTAGGTGTAAATATTTTAATTTCTGATAGTGGAAAAGGAATTCCAAAAAAGTTACAACAAACTATTTTCACTCCTGGTTTCACTACAAAAAAAAGAGGTTGGGGATTGGGGCTTTCCTTGGCAAAAAGGATTATTGCAGATTACCATAAAGGTCGCATTTTTGTATTAAAATCCGACCCTAACAAAGGTACTACGTTTTGTATTTCTCTTAAAGAAAGCTAGCTATTTTAGCGGCTAATACTTCAAACTCTGCTGGTTTCATACTTATTTTCTTTCCAAAAGTCGCATCTTCCATACTGTTTAGAGGAATTAGATGTACGTGTACATGCGGCACTTCTAAGCCTATCACTGTCATCCCTATACGCTTACAATTCACCGCTTTCTCTAGGGCGATGGCAATCTTTTTCGCATACACCATTAAAGCAGCATAAGTAGMATCATCTAATTCAAACAATCGGTTTGCTTCCTTTTTAGGAACCACCAATGTATGCCCAATGGCATTAGGATTGATATCTAAAAAAACAAAGAAATCTTCATTTTCTGCAATTTTATACGATGGAATTTCTCCACTTATAATCTTTGTAAATATTGAACTCATCTTTTTATTATTTTATTCTTATGAAACAAAAAAGCTCTTTCCAACAGTTTGAAAAGAGCTTTTCTAAATATATGTTGTTATTTATCTCGAAATATCTATAATTTCAAACTCCATTACTCCACTTGGCACTTTTATYTSRGCYACATCACCWAYTTCTWWWCCWARYAAWCCWYTTCCAATAGGWGAWTTTACAGAWARNTTTNCCGTTTTTRATRTCRGTTTCRCTATCTGCWACCAAKGTATAWGTRAACTCMGCATTRTTKGCYYTATTYTTWATTTTCACTTTTGAGTGAATTAATATTTTAGAAGTATCTAATAATGATTCGTCCACAATTCTAGCACTAGAAACCACCTGTTTTAACTTGGCTATTTTTAGTTCTAAATAGGATTGTTCCTCTTTTGCTGCATGATATTCAGCATTTTCACTTAAATCACCTTTATCTCTTGCTTCTGCAATATCATTACTCACCCTTGGACGCTCCACAGCTTCCAACTGTTCTAATTCTGCTTTTAATTTTTTTAATCCTTCCGCAGTATAGTAAGATACTTCGCTCATAATATTGATTTTAAATATAAAAAATCCCAAAACTGAGTAGCAGCATGAGATTCACAATTACAAATGTACAAAATATTTGTAAATTGCCATCGTTATATTTACAACGTTAAATCACAATCAATCATATACATGAATCGTATTTTATTTTATTTATTTTTTATAGCCTTATTAGTAGCCTGCGAAAAAAACACCACAAACGATGTTTTACCAGAAGTAGACGTGGACACAACAGTAGATTTAAACCTCCCCTCCTATTTAGACCTAAACATTCCTAATGGCTGGGCGGTACATTTGAGCAACAAAGTTGGCGTGAATGGTATTTTAATATTAAACACAGGCACCACACCTTCCTACAAAGCATTTGATTTAGCCTGTCCCAATTTTGATTGTGACAGTCGATTAGAATTTGAAGGAGGCCTCAAACTCACCTGCGCATGTGATGGAGAACAATATAGTATACTCTCTGGCGCCCCTCAAACAGAAGGYTACAAATACTTTGCTAGAGAATATAGAGTTTCAAAAGTTGGAAATTTACTTAGAATCACCAATTTTTAATTTCAGTTGCTTATTTTTGCCAAAACGACATAAAAGTGATGAATTATTTTTCTTCCGATTTTAAATTGGGCGTATTAGGAGGTGGTCAATTAGGGAAAATGCTTTTAGCAGAAACCCATAAATTTGATATTTACACCTGTATTTTAGAAAAGTCTCCAGAGGCACCATGCGCCAATATTTGCGACGAGTTTCATTTGGGAGATTTAATGAACTATGACGATGTTTATAATTTCGGTAAAAAAGTCGATTTATTGACCATAGAAATTGAGCTTGTTAACATAGAMGCWKYWRAACAATTAGAAAAAGAAGGCTTGGAAATCTATCCACAACCTCGTGTTTYAGAAATAATTCARCACAAAGGTATTCAGAAGGATTTTTACATTCAACACAATATTCCAACCGCTCCATACCAACGTTTTTCTAATTTATCCGAATTAAAAAACGCCAATTTATCATTTCCCTACGTTTGGAAAGTAGCACAATTTGGCTATGATGGAACAGGTGTGAAAGTTGTCAGAAATTCAGAAGACCTTATAGGCTTACCCGACACGGATTGCATCACAGAAAAACTAATTCCTTTTAAAAACGAATTGGCTGTAATTGTTGCAAGAAATAAAAACGGGGAAATSAAAACATATCCTGTGGTAGAAATGGAATTTCATCCAGAAGCCAATCAGGTAGAATATGTAATTTGCCCTGCTAGAATAGCTGATTCTGTTGCTGAAAAAGCAACAAAAATCGCCTTAAAAGTAGCCGCAACTTTTGAGCATATAGGAATACTTGCAGTAGAAATGTTTCAGACAGAAGATGATGAAATAATTGTAAATGAAGTTGCTCCAAGAACACACAACAGCGGACATTACAGCATCGAAGCCTCCAATACAAATCAGTTCGAACAGCATGTAAGAACGGTATTAAATCTACCTTTAGGATGTACGGAAAGTAAAGTAGCCGGAATCATGGTAAATTTAGTAGGTGAAGAAAATCACTCCGGYGATGTAGTTTATGAAAACATGAATACTATTTTAGCCATGCCAGGGGTTACCCCTCATATTTACGGAAAAAAACAAACCCGTCCATTTCGAAAAATGGGACATGTAACTATTGTAAATAAAGATATAAATAAGGCTCGTGAGATTGCAGAAAAAGTAAAAAACACCATCCGAGTTATCAGCAATTAACAACACAAAATTAAGACACATGAAAGTAGGCGTAATAATGGGAAGTATTTCAGACCTTCCAATAATGCAACAAGCAATTGATATTTTAAAAGAGTTTTCTATTGACGTAGAAGTAGAYATCGTTTCTGCTCACCGTACACCAGAAAAACTAGTAGATTACGCAAATAACGCACACAAAAGAGGTGTAAATGTAATAATAGCAGGTGCTGGAGGAGCAGCTCACTTACCYGGAATGGTTGCGGCCATGAGTCCTTTACCTATTATAGGTGTCCCTATCAAATCTAGAAATTCTATTGATGGATGGGACTCTATATTGTCCATTTTACAAATGCCAGGAGGTGTTCCTGTAGCTACTGTAGCACTTGACGGAGCACAAAATGCCGGGATTTTAGCCGTTCAAATACTAGGGAGTTCTAATGCCAAAATCCAACAAGAGATGATTGCTTTTAAAGAAGGTTTAAAAGCAAAAGTAATCAAAGCTGCATCCGAATTAAATCAATAGTAGCTAAAATAACGAAGTCGATGCCACGGACACTTTTTCGCCTTTATGGTTTAAAAAWGTAAAAAATGGTACTAATGTATTCAGGTTWATTTTATATTCTGTCGTTTTCATTGCTTTTTTATTTTTCACCAATGGCAAGAGAGTATCACCCTCTATGGTATTTATAATTGCATTCATGTTTATTGTTTATGTAGTTAAAACGACTTAAGCCTTGATAAATTATATATGAAGGCAACTTTAACAATTCAACACCCTTAATAACTATTAATAAGGCAGTTGAACTTTAAAAAAATACAACACCTAAACAATTCACCAATAGACTTCTGAAAATTTATTTTTTTAGAAGTCTATTGTATTTATATCATAGATAAGGATATATTTGCTGCAAATAACTTTAGCAACATTGACTATGAATAACCCATTGTTACAATCTTTTGATACACCCTATACATCAGCTCCATTTTCTAAGATAAAAAATGAACATTTTAAACCCGCTTTTGAAAAAGCAATAGCACTTGCAAAAGCCGAAATTGATAGCATCGTTTCTAATCCAGCTGCTCCAACCTATGCCAATATTATAGATGCCATGGAATTCTCAGGAGAAACACTGGATAGAATATCTAGTATCTTTTTCAATTTGAATTCAGCAGAAACCAATGACGAAATCCAAAAAATAGCACAAGAAGTTTCTCCATTACTTACCGAGTTCTCTAATGATGTCCGTCTAAATCTTGAATTATTTAAAAAGGTAAAAGCCATTTACCTACAAAAAGAGCAATTAAACTTAACTGACGAGCAACAAATGGTGCTCGAAAAAAAATACAACGGTTTTACTCGAAACGGAGCCAACTTAAACAAAAAGGACAAAGAAACACTTCGAAAAATAGACACTGACCTATCTAAAGCCTCCCTTAAATTTGGAGAAAATGTATTGGCAGAAACAAATGCCTATCAACTAATTATAACAGAAGAAGCAAAGTTAGAAGGCATTCCAGCAACAGCTATTGAAACAGCTAAGGCTTTAGCCAAAGAAAAAAATATTGAAGGATGGGTGTTCACCTTAGACTACCCAAGCTACATTCCCGTAGTCACCTACGCAAAAAACCGAGCACTTAGAAAAGAAATAGCAATCGCTGCAGGTAAAAAAGGATTTCAAAAAAACGAATTCAATAATGAAGCTATTGTTCTAGAAATTGTAAACCTACGCCATAAAAGAGCTGTATTATTAGGCTACAAATCACATGCAAATTTTGTATTAGAGGAACGCATGTCTGAAACACCAGAAAACGTACATTCATTTTTAAATGACTTGCTTGAAAAAGCGAAACCTACAGCCTTAAAACAATTTAAAGAATTACAAGATTTTGCCAGCAAAGACGGAATTCAAACATTAGAAAAATGGGACAGCGCCTATTATTCTGAAAAACTAAAAAAGGAATTATTTAATTTAGATGATGAAGTACTAAAACCTTATTTCCAATTGGAAAATGTGGTAGCCGGAGTCTTTGAAATTGCTCAAAAGCTATATGATTTAAAGTTTGAAGAAGTAGTTAATGTGGATACTTACCACGCGGACGTAAAAACATACAAAGTAACCGATACTAACAACAATGAAATAGCCCTGTTCTACACAGACTTTTTCCCAAGAAAAGGAAAACGAAATGGCGCCTGGATGACCTCTTATAAAAGTCAGTACATAAATAAAGGAGTGAACAGTAGACCACATGTATCCATTGTATGCAATTTCAGCCCACCTACAGAAAGTACTCCTGCCTTATTAACTTTTAACGAAGTTACCACGCTTTTCCATGAATTTGGACATGCSTTACACGGAATGCTTGCAAACACCACCTACCCTAGTTTATCCGGAACTTCTGTACAATGGGATTTTGTAGAACTCCCTAGCCAAGTACTAGAAAATTGGTGTTTTGAAAAAGAAGCACTAACCCTGTTTGCCAAACACTATAAAGACAACAGTCCACTTCCAATGGAATACATTGATAAAATTAAAGAACTAGGTTCTTTTATGGAAGGATTGCAAACCATGCGCCAACTAAGTTTTGGAATGTTAGATATGGAATGGCATGGAAAAGACCCGTCAACTATTAAAGACGTAAAAACTTTTGAAATGAATGCTTTCAAAGACACACAGCTATTCACAGACACAGCAGAAAACTGTATRAGTACTGCATTCTCTCATATTTTTCAAGGAGGATACTCTTCTGGCTATTACTCGTACAAGTGGGCGGAAGTATTGGACGCAGATGCTTTTGCATTCTTTAAAGAAACTGGAATTTTTAATAAAGAAACGGCTACTTTATTTAAAGACAATGTTCTTTCTAAAGGAGGTACCATAAAACCGATGGATTTATACACTGCTTTTAGAGGAAAAAAACCAAACAATAAAGCACTTCTTAAACGTGCTAAACTAATTTCTTAATAAAATTAATAGCACCTCATTTATTTAAGCCGTTAAAAAACACTTCACACTGTTTTTCAACGGCTTTCTTTTTTTAAAATTTTGATAGTTAAGAGGCTAAAAAATGATCTTAGCATTAAAAATCACCACTACTTACTCCTTATATCCCCCATGAAATCACCTCATTTTATTCAATATCTTATTTTTTATTGATTATTACCCTAAGAAAACACTAGTCACTCAAACCTTTAATTTGTCGTATTTATCACATAAACGGTATGTTTTATTAAATAAACGGTAATTTTAACTTGTGTTAACCAATAATTCATTGTAGATTTGCAATGTTAAATAGCAAAAGTTTTCTCTTTAACATATAAAAGATAAAATAATAATTACAAATTATTTCTGATCAACTTATTTGTAATACAATAAAAAATTTAAAAATTATATTTTCAATTTCCCGACCTGCAGGTCATTTTTAAAACATCAACGTTCTATAAAGACAATTTTAATTAGTACTATTTCTTTTACTTCATGCTCTAAAGACGAATCTCCGGATGACATCTCTTTAAACGGAGTAACATCCATCTATAGTTACATTAGAAATAGAAACACTAGAAGTAATTAACAGGCACCGAAAATATATTGGATTAAATAGTTTATCAAAAATTGATTTGATAGCTACACAAACAGCAACACATACCCCTTAAATAATTTAGTAGTTCTAATAAAGTGAACAACCTTTTCGAATTTGGAAAGGTTGTTTTTTGTTTTACCGAATCTTTAAAATTTCGACTTACAAATACTCAAAACGTTTAAAACAACTTAGTACTAGCTTCAAAGCAACATCTATAGGATTGATGTCAATCCTCACTTACCTAGTATCCTTAAACAAAATACTTCTCATTTACAGGAGCACGTCACAAGAAAATTCTCTTTTAATAACAAAACACATAACAAACATGCATGCATCATTTTAATACTAACTTTAAGAACTCCTCTTTGCATCCTACAATAAATGATTCCGTTTAATAAAAAAGACACCTCAAACATTGTCTATTTATCTCCTTTCCCAAAAAAAAACACAGAACACAAAACTATGTTCCTAATAAATAAAGAGCACTTAGGGAGCTTAGTAAGCTCAACAAAAAGGCCTGTTTTCTTCACTAACCGGAACACATACGGATTATATTATCAAAAAAGGAATTATAAGTTATGATAATTTTGAGAAAAGTACCTACTCTTAGTTTAAACAGTCTTATTAAATCTATTGGAGAAAAAATAAGACCTGGATTTTATTCGATTAAATCAGTGGTAAATGTTTGTATAAATAACCCTATGTACAGAGCTATCTTATAGGATTCAAATTACACACAAACTGGAATCAACATCAAAACAAATAAGAACAAAAAAACATTTCGTCCAATTATTTCCCCTTAAATAAAAGGGAACTTRACTTTTAAAGTACCAAAAATTCGCCTACTGTTTTTTTATATTGCTAAAATAACACATCCCTAATCTAAAAACTCAGTGACTCTTTTACAGAAAAAAAAGCACTTATAACACATCCCGAAAACCACATGAAAAGCAAAAAAACTAACGGGAAACAGGGAGTCAAATTTGGATTAACGGATGTTACTTGGAATAACATAAACTCTTATTTCTCAGTCCTTAAATTAACCGATGTTTATTTTTTAGCAATAAACGGCGTCATAAACCCCATAAACGGAGCGATTAGCCTGAAAAACAACAAGTAGCCTGAATTATATCATTATCTTTGAGATGTAGAAAATAATTAAATGGTCCCACAACACCTACTACTATTTTTTCACAAACACTAGGTCACAAAAAAATAAACTATTTGACACTATTGTTTATTACATTTTTAGCATACGTTGTTTTGTGGGCTCTATAAAATATTAATTTAAAACCCCTTTTAACAATAGTAAAAAGTAAACAACCCTATTCCATTTTTAGTAAGATGGATATCAACCATGACTGAAACAATTTAAAACTACATTGACAAGTTTAAATTTTAAGCAGCCATGGTTGATAAAAAACTGAAACCCCAAATACCCCAACACCATGAAGAATTATACCCCAATACTTCTACTCTTAGTATTTCTAATGTTTGCATTCACTTCTTGCTCAAAAGATGATGACGGCATTTATTTTGAAGAAAAAGAAGCTCCAGAACTCACTAATGCCGCATCCTATACAGGTTTAGAGGCATCAATCATAGATTTATTAAACGAGCACAGGGTTTCTTTAGGTTTGAATCCTTTATCTCCATTAGACATCATTTCTATGGAATCATCTAGTCATACAGACTACATGATAGAAAACGATGAAATAAGTCATAATAACTTCAGTGAAAGGGCCGCATATTTAATTGAAAATGCAAACGCAATTACTGTAGGAGAAAATGTTGCTTACGGGTATAGTACTGCAAAGGGTGTTGTAACAGGTTGGTTAAACAGCGAAGCTCATCGACTTACTATAGAAAACCCGACTTACACAAACGTAGGTATATCAATAAAAACAAACGATAACAACAGGAACTATTTCACAAATATGTTCATAAAAATAAAATAGATTAGGGAATTAGTAATATCTATTTCCAACAGTCGTAGATGATTATTCATAGTCCCCACAACGGTTATATATTTTCTACGACTGTTCTTTTCTTAAAACTTGTAATAAGCTTCAGAAAAGAACAGTCGTTTTTTATAACCATTGGAAATACTTCCCCTTCATGTTTACCCATAAAAAAATAAAAACTAGGATATTAGCAATTGTACCTCAACAGTCGTAGCATTATAAATATACCTCAACAATGGTTATATTTATGCTACGTCTGTTATTTTTTCACTTAACACCTAATTTATTATGAACACACTCATCTCCACAACGTCCCCCGTATTAAGAGATAAAACATTACTCCCTATTAATTCGTTGACACCAAATTTCACTTGGATAAACCACAAAAACGAATCTAATGTTATTAGGTCGAACGTGGTAATTTAAACGTCCAGAACTTATTTTCTTAAAATCATTATTGCTAGGCGTCTAGTACCATTGCATATCATATTTTTATATTATGTTTGTACTATAAATGAAACTAACTATGACTAAATATGATGTAGCCGTAATTGGCTCTGGACCTGGAGGCTATGTTGCCGCAATTAGATGTGCACAACTCGGATTAAAAACCGCCATAATTGAGAAATACACAACTTTAGGAGGAACCTGTTTAAATGTAGGTTGCATCCCATCTAAAGCATTACTAGATTCTTCTCATCATTATCACGATGCGGTAAAAAACTTTGACAAACACGGAATTAATATTGATTCAATCAGTATTGATTTCCCAAAGATGATAGACCGTAAAAATGAAGTAGTCAAACAAACAAGTAGTGGAATTAACTACTTAATGGATAAAAATAAGATTGACTTATTTACAGGTATTGGTTCTTTTAAAGATGCCACTCATCTTACTATTACCAAAGCAGACGGTACTACAGAGGAAATAGAAGCAAGTAAAACTATTATTGCTACAGGTTCTAAACCTTCCTCTTTACCTTTTATAAAAATTGATAAAGAAAAAATAATCACTTCTACTGAAGCGCTAAGTTTAAAAGAAATACCAAAACACCTTATCGTAATTGGTGGTGGTGTTATTGGACTTGAATTAGGCTCTGTATACAAACGTTTAGGCGCACAAGTATCTGTAATTGAATACATGCCAACCATTGTTCCTGGAATGGATTTAATGTTAGCCAAAGAATTACAAAAATCACTCAAAAAACAAGGAGTTAAGTTTTTTACAGGACACAAAGTAACGGGAGTAGAAAATAACAACGGAGAAGTTACCGTAACTGCAGAAGATAAAAAAGGAAGGCCTGTATCTTTTAACGGAGATTACTGTTTAGTTTCTGTAGGAAGACATGCTTACACCACTGGACTAGGATTAGAAAATGTAGGTATTAAAACAAACGACAGAGGGCAAGTAACCACGAATGACCATTTACAAACATCACATGAAAATATTTTTGCCATTGGAGATGTTATAAAAGGAGCCATGCTCGCTCACAAAGCAGAAGAGGAAGGAACACTTGTCGCTGAGTTTATCGCTGGACAAAAACCACATATTAATTACAATTTAATCCCTGGCGTTATTTATACTTGGCCAGAAGTAGCTACTGTAGGACAAACGGAAGAACAATTAAAAGCAGCCGGTGTAAATTATAAATCAGGAAGTTTTCAAATGCGTGCTTTAGGTCGTGCTCGTGCAAGTATGGACACAGAAGGACAGGTAAAAGTATTGGCTGATGCTGTTACAGACGAAATTTTAGGTGTTCACATTATCGGAGCGAGAGCTGCTGATATGATTGCTGAAGCTGTAGTAGCCATGGAATACAGAGCGTCTGCCGAGGATATTTCTCGTATGTCACATGCACATCCTACATTTACTGAAGCAATAAAAGAAGCTTGTCTTGCCGCGACGGACAATAGATCTATTCACAGTTAAAAAATAAATTATGGACTATAATTTAGGAATAGGTTCTCGGATTTCACATCCTTCTTATGGTAAAGGTGTCGTTATTAATATAAAAACATCTGGACTGAATGTTACTTTTATAGAACATGGCCTCAAGGAAATCCCTTTGGATAACAATTTCGAGGTGATAGAAGAGGTATTACCAGACGAAGACACGGTAAGTTTTTATGATATAGAAACYACCCTAACTCGCATACTAAAAAAATGGAGCGATGTGTCTGAAATTGTGCCTYTAGGTGRTAAGTGGACCGGAGGAACTATGGTTTTAAAGCCTGGTGATACAAGTTTACAATCTAAGGAAATTCCTATAAAAACATTTTTCCATAAAATTATAATGCTTCGTGATCGCATCCGTGTGATAGAGCAAAAAATAAACGCAAGTAAAACACTTTCTGAAGAAGAAAAGATTGATTTAGAACAGTATATTAGTAGAATGTACGGTAGTTTAACCACCTTTAATGTACTATTTAAAAATCCATCTCATACATTTWCAGGAAGTAGAAAAAGTGCTGAATAAGTCTTTTTACACCTCTTGTTTAATATTTACTAAAGAAGTCCTTTCAAATTGATTGGACTTCTTTATTTTTGTAGCCCATGAAAAGAGTGTCAAAAAAAATYAGTCTTCAAAACCCCAACGAATTTAAACATCAACTGTTAAGTTGGGCGCAGCAATTCGAACAAGTTTTATGGCTAGACAGCAATAATTACCAGATGAAAAATTCACAGTTCGAAGCAATTCTAGCCGTGGACTCATATGCTGAACTATCCATTCAAAGTAATGGTGCTTTTGAGGCGCTGAAAAAATTCCAACAATCAGAAAGAGATTATATTTTTGGYTACCTCAGTTACGATTTAAAAAATGACACTGAGGATGTAACATCRCAAAACCTTGATAAGCTCGCATTCCCTGARCTTTATTTTTTCAARGCTAAACGACTGTTTTTTATCGACAAGGATAGTGTTACACTCAGCTACACATCYTCCGAAAAAGGAAAAATAGTTACAGATTTAGAAAATATACTCGCGGAATCCMCCMAACAAAACAACCTTTTAAAGCCRGCGCAATCGCCCWTAAAAATTCAAGCTAGGATTTCCAAAGAMGCATACCTTTCTAAACTTCAAAAAGTACTRAACCATATCAATAGAGGGGATATTTACGAAGCAAATTTCTGCCAAGAATTTTATGCTGAGGATGCTAYAATAAACCCMTTAGAAGTRTATCATAACCTCAACCAAATATCCGCATCACCATTTGCGAGTTACTTTAAATCGAATCATCACTATATATTATCTGCATCGCCGGAGCGCTATATTCAAAAATCAGGAAATACCATCATCTCACAACCCATTAAAGGGACRGCAAAACGATCTCCCWMTCCAAAGGAAGACCTTTTAYTAAAAACCAWTTTAGCAAAAGACCCTAAGGAAATTGCAGAAAATATAATGATTGTAGATTTGGTTCGGAACGATTTATCGAGAATAGCCACCAAAGGAAGCGTTCAAGTACAAGAGCTTTGCAAGGTGTATAGTTTTAAACAAGTACATCAGCTTATCTCYACAATTACTTGCTCYGTAGAAAAATCTACCAATYCTATAGATATCATTCAACAAACATTTCCCATGGGAAGTATGACTGGAGCACCAAAAATATCCGCCATGAAAATTATGGAAAAACTAGAAGAAACCAAAAGAGGTGTGTACTCGGGAGCTATTGGYTATATGAGTCCTTCGGGAGATTTCGACTTCAAYGTCGTAATCAGGRGTATTTTATACAACGCACAAAACAACTATGTTTCTTATTCCGTGGGAGGTGCCATCACTTCCAAATCAATCCCAGAAAAGGAATACGAAGAATGCCTAATAAAAGCCATGGCCATGAAAAAAGTATTAGTTAAATAAAATTGCTATATTTAAGACAGAAATTATGTTAGAAAAACTACGTATACATATCCAACAAAACCTTCCTTTTTTAAATGATAAAAAGTTACTACTCGCTGTGTCAGGAGGTATAGACAGTATGATTTTAGTAGATACTTTTCACAAATTAGGATTGGATATAGGCATTGCTCATTGCAATTTTAAACTGCGTAATAAATCCAGTGATAAAGATGAACGTTTTGTTATAGATACAGCAGCCCGTTTAAATATCCCGATGTTCCATATCTCCTTTGAAACTAAGACATATGCCGCTAAGCATCAAGTCTCTATTCAAATGGCAGCTAGAGAATTACGCTACGAATGGTTCCGTAAAATTTCCTCAGAAAACCACTACGACTACCTACTTACTGCGCATCATAGAGATGATGTAATTGAAACTTTTTTAATTAATTTTAGCAGAGGTACAGGATTGGATGGACTGACCGGAATCCCTACCGTCAACAACGAAATTGTACGTCCACTACTCCCCTTTTCCAGAAGCCACATAAATGTGTATGCTGCAAAAAACAAGCTCACATGGAGAGAGGACAAAAGTAATGCGGACACTAAATACCTACGCAACAAGATACGACATAATGTAGTCCCTGTTTTTAAAGAACTAAACCCTAGTTTTTCAAGTTCATTTAGTCAAACTATTTGTAATTTAAATGAAAGTAAAACTTTTATCACCCAGCAAATAGAACGGCTTAAAAAAGCGATTGTTTCCTATCAAGATAATTCTATTATCATAGATATAGAAGCTTTAAAAGCACAAGGATCTGAAAAGTTTATCCTACGAGAAATTTTAAAGGAATATCAATTCACCCAATGGGATGATGTGCATAATTTACTCACAGCTCAAAGCGGAAAATTTATAATAAGTGCAACGCATAGGTTGTTAAAAAACCGAAACGAATTAATCCTGTCTGAAATTACAAAGGAGGACTCTACAAATTTTAAGATAGAGAATGACACCAAAAAAATAAAAAAACCACTGCATTTAAAATTTAAAAAAATAACTGAGGAAAAACTACACAAACTACAAAACAACCCTAAATCTGCCTTGGATAAAATCCACATAGATTTAGACAATATTACTTTCCCTTTAACCTTGAGAAAATGGCARCAAGGCGATGTTTTTTATCCATTTGGAATGCAAGGAAAAAAGAAAATTTCTAAGTTTTTTAAAGATGAAAAAATGTCTGTTTTAGAAAAAGAAAACACCTGGGTACTCTGTACAAAAGACCGTATTATTTGGGTAGTAGGAAGACGCATGGATGACCGTTTTAAAATTAAGAAATCAACAACAAACGGACTTAAAATCACCTTAAAAACAGGTAAAAAAGAATCACAATCTATATAATTCACAAAAAACAATTGCATTATCTGAATAAATAATCATTAATTTTTACGTTTCATTCCTCAAAACAACTTTTATACTAAATAATATTTAAAAATAAAAAACATTCCCTTTTATTAATACTGCTTTTGTAACTTCACTTTTTAAACAAAAATTTGTATGAGCACAAAACCAAAAATAACTCGATTTAACGAAAACGTTTTAGCGAAATACCAAATATACAACAGTATATTTATGACGCTACCATTTGATGCCATCACAAAAACAGGTGTATTATTACCCTTGTTTCACGACATTTGTAAGGAAGGTTTTAAGCAGGGAAAAAACCCAACCACTTTAGTTGATGAGTTTTTTAACACGTATCAAGAAAAGCTTAATGATGATGAAAAAACGAATCTATTATTTCGTTTTATTCAGTATATAGAAAGACAAGTGGTACTTTTTGATGCCATTGAAGATGCTGCTTTTCCTATTGTAAATAATATGGACGGTGTAGGAACATTAAGGTACACAAAAGAAACAGCACAAAAAGAAAACAAAATGGATGCCTTAAGAAAGCATTTAGAAGATTTTAAAGTGCGTATTGTTTTGACCGCACATCCCACTCAATTTTATCCAGGAACCGTACTCGGAATTATCACCGACCTACAGGAAGCCATTGAAAACAGTGATTTATTAACCATTAATAAATTATTGGCACAACTTGGAAAAACACCTTTCTTTAAGAAAGAAAAACCTACTCCTTTTGACGAGGCAGTGAGCCTAATATGGTATTTAGAAAATGTATTTTACGAATCCTTCGGAAATATTTTTAATTATATTCAATCCAACATCTTTAAAGATGCCGAAATAGACAATCAGATTATAGATTTAGGTTTTTGGCCTGGAGGAGATAGAGATGGAAACCCTTTTGTGACCACTCAAATAACCTTAGATGTAGCAAAACGCTTAAAGCAATCTATTCTCAAGAACTATTACAARGACATTCGTTCTTTAAAACGTAGGTTAACTTTTGACGGGGTAGAAGAAAGAATTTCTGCCATCGAATCATTTTTATATGAAAGYAGCCTCAATCCAAACAACACACAGTTATTAAGTAGTGCGGATTTACGCAAAGAGTTATTAGAAATAAAAAAAGTGTTGATAGATAAACATCAATCGCTGTTTGTTCCTGAGCTCACAGAATTAATAAATAAAATCCAACTTTTTGGATATCATTTTGCTACATTAGACATAAGACAAGACAGTCGCGTGCATCATGATTTATTTACCAAATTGGTTGATTCACTGTTAAAAAACAAGGCTGGTATTTTCCCGGAAAACTACCACGACCTGTCCGAAACTGAGCAGATAAAACACTTATCCACAGTAAAAGGAAAATTAAATCCTGACGATTTCAATGACGAGATGTTGACCAAAACATTGGGCTCTATCTACGCCATGAAAGAGATTCAGGAAAACAATGGAGAAAAGGGAGCCAACCGTTACATTATTAGTAACAATCAAACGGCTTTAAATGTAATGCAGACATTTGCCATGCTAAATTTATGTGGTTTTAATAATGACAGAACGGTAGATATTATTCCATTATTCGAAACCATTAACGACCTGCAACATGCTGCAGAAATAATGAAAGTTTTATATGAGACTAAAGCCTACAGAGATCATGTAAAAGCACGTGGAGACAAACAAACAGTGATGCTTGGTTTTTCGGACGGAACAAAAGACGGTGGCTATTTAATGGCCAACTGGGGTATTTTTACCGCCAAAGAAACATTAACCGCAATTTCTAGACAATATGGAATAGACGTCGTGTTTTTTGATGGACGTGGTGGACCACCAGCACGTGGAGGAGGAAAAACACATCAGTTTTACGCGTCCCTCGGACCTACCATTGAGGACAAGGAAATTCAAATGACAGTACAAGGGCAAACCATTAGTTCTAATTTCGGGACCTTGGATTCCTCTCAATATAATATAGAGCAATTATTAAGTGCAGGAATTGCCAACCAATTGTTTAGCGGCGCCTCTAACATCATGACAAAAAAGGACAAAACCATGATGGATAGCCTCGCAAATACAAGTTATGACGCCTATGTAGATTTTAAAAATCATCCTATGTTCTTACCTTATTTAGAACGAATGAGTACGTTAAAATACTATGCAAAAACYAATATTGGAAGTAGGCCTTCCAAAAGAGCGTCTAAAACAGCTGGTTTAAATTTCGCCGATTTACGCGCCATTCCGTTTGTAGGATCATGGAGTCAATTAAAACAAAATGTACCTGGATTTTTTGGTGTAGGAACTGCCTTAAAGAAATTTGAAGATGCCGGAGAGTTTGACAGTGTCATCGAATTTTATCAACAATCAGAATTCTTTAAAGCCTTGATAGGGAACTGTATGATGTCCTTGACAAAATCGTTTTTCGAATTGACAGAATACATGTCTAGAGATGAAGAATTCGGTGCTTTTTGGACCATCTTACACACCGAATATTTAACCACCAAACGTTTGATTTTAAAACTGACAGGATATACGGAATTGATGCAAAACAACCAGCCAGGAAAGGCAAGTATAGCCGTTAGAGAATCTATTGTATTGCCATTATTAACCATACAGCAGTTTGCTTTAAAAAAGATACAGGAACTACAAAAAGAAAGTCCTGTGGATAAAGAGAAATTGGAAGTGTACGAGAAAATAGTAACTCGTTCCTTGTTTGGAAATATTAATGCAAGTAGAAATTCGGCATAAATATTATTGAAAAATAACGTATAAAAAAGTCCAAGACGGTATTTCGTCTTGGACTTTTTTTATGCTGTACCTTTTTATTATACAATGACATCCGAATCCTTAACACGGGCATCCTATCACCTTCGTGAACACAGACCCAGCCTTAAAGAAGTGCGTAGCGAGAGAAAACAAGAATCCTTAACAGTTTATACATTGAGTTTTTTGACTGTTCAATTCTTAAAATCACTCGGTTCTCGATACTATTTTATGAATATTTTCTAACGAAAACACTCTTAAAATCACTACCATTGACGTAATTTTATTCTGTATGTTCATTTTTTACTCACCCATTTTGTTTTAGGGGAGTTCGTGAGTTGCTACGCAGTTGCTTCTCCAAAAAAACGAACCAAAAAAGGAGCCTTTTATGATGTATTTTTTAATGCGKMWAARGCCTTATTAAAAAYCATGTCCAAAACTGCGCGTCWCTCCTAAGGTCGCTCCTGAATCTCGCAGCTTTTGAACATATATACTGCATAAAAGACSGGCTTCGATTTGAAATTAGCAATATCACAAAGTGTACTTTTCCACTACCTTTTTCATTTCACTGAACGTCACCACTACCACTTGTTTTTTTTAAAAAAAACTACCCTCTCGAAGTGACGATATGGAATAAAATTTTAACTGATATAACTGTCAACTTTATGTCAATGATAGATGGGAGTTTAAAAAAAAGCAGTGGTATTGATTACGTTTCTAGCGTCAATTCGAGTGATTTCTTCATGAATTCTGTTTAGAATTTAGGAAGAAATTGTATCGAGAATAGTTGACTTAATAAAAAACGGCAATGGTAGTAGTTTTCAAAAATGACTGAACATTTCAGGGAAATTGTATAGAAGTCTCGATACAATTTTATTAGTTTTTCTCTAGAAACACAATAAAACCAAGCGACCTGACGTGACTTTCTACCAAATTTTAGGCTTACCGTTACATAGAGATGAAAGTTTTTTAAAAAATTAAAGAAAACAGTTGAAATGATGACATTTCTAGCGTCAATTCGAGTGATTTCTTCCTGAATTCTGTTTAGAATTTAGGAGGAAATTGTATCGAGAAAAGCGGGTATAATAAAAAACGTCAATGGCAGATAAGAATAAATAAAAACAAAAAAAGGGAAGCTTACGCTCCCCTTTTCATATCAAACAAACAAACTTTTATTCTACTTAATCATTGTAACGAYTCTTTGAGGAAGAGGAGCCTCATAGTCAGCATTTACCAATGCTTCAACTATTTTTTGTCTAGTATCCCAGTACACATCCCAATATCCTTCAACAGAAGCATAAGGTAAGGCCACCAGTTCTATGGAATTTTCACCTAAATTATTTACGGCTACACGTGGTGCAGGATCTTTTAATACATTGGAATCATTTTTTAAGACAGCTTCTACAATTCCCATTGCTTTCTGAATATCCGCTCCATACCTWATAGCAAAAGGCATATCCACCCTTAGGGTACCAATGCTTGTATAGTTAATTATTTTATTCGCTGTAATGGTTCCATTTGGTATAATGGCTGTTTTATTTTGAAAGGTCTCTATAACGGTTACAAACACCGAAATCTCTTTTACAAATCCTAATTCCCCATTAATTTCAATCAAATCCCCTACTTTAAAAGGGCGGAAAAACAAGAGCATTATTCCTGAAGCCAAATGTCCTAAGGAACCTTGAAACCCCAATGCTATAGCAGCCCCTACAATTCCAAGCAATGCTATAAACGAAGCAACATCTATCCCTACAATTCCAGCAACCGATATAAACAATACCGCTTTTAATGCAACACCAATCACCGTGGTTAAAAAAGGCTTTAACGTAGCGTCTAAATGCTTGGTATCAAACAACTTTTTAATTCCTTTCATCAATAGGCCAATGATCCATAAACCGATTAGAAAARYMRYMMTRRSAYYKAWWMSACGYKGKRYYCWRCKMSYKAYWYYKKCKWRRRGAGMRTTTAAAAACGTTGATAAAGMTTCTGTAATTTCCGTCATAGCAATGTATATTTTTATTTTTTAGTACTAAATCTACACAGATTAAGACACTTATATTTCTAAAAAGTCACTATTATTGTATAGATATTACGCTATCTTATTTTTTWACTATTTTTGACAACTAACATTTATAAAATGAGCACTAACAAAACGCTAYTATACAAAGGATTAAAATACGAGGCCATTGCACTAGCCCTCATTATTATAGCACCTGTATTAATCACCATTGRCTTTAAAGCGCTRAAGGATGATAATTATAGCTGGYTAATAATAGGCTGTTTGCTAGGTATTCTAGGMGTAGGACTCGGGTTTAAAGGCCTACAAATAATAGTAAACGCTTTATTCGACGACAAGAAATAGCCTATGAAGTTTATAAAAAGCTACGAATACTGGCCTTCTTATTTATTTTACATCCCACTACTCCCCTACGCTATTTACCTCGCTATCAAAGCTAAAAGCGGTGGTTTTTTCTATGCCACAAATCCCGGAATTGAACGCGGAGGCGATGGCACAGAATCTAAATACAATACGCTACAGTTAATACCCGATGCTTTTAAACCTTCAAGCTTATTTGTTCCTATTAAAAGTGACATCCAAACTATTTTAAAGCAACTCACAGTTCAAAAAATAACATACCCATTAATCATTAAACCAGACATTGGATTCAGAGGTTTATTGGTTTCAAAAATCAATAACGAACCCGCTCTTATCTACTATTTAAAAAAGAACAACACCCTCAATTTAATCATACAAGAGTTTATAGCGTACCCTTACGAATGCGGCCTCCTATTTTACAAAATACCTGGACAAGACAATGGGGTAATTAGCTCTCTAACTTTCAAAGAATTCAGCGCTGTTACAGGAAACGGAACCGATAGTATTGAGGTACTTATCCGTAAAGACAAACGTACAAAGCGTTATGTAGACCTACTTTTTGAACTAAACARCTCTCGAYTAACAGAAGTTCCCTTCAAAGGAAAAACCATTATTTTAAATAGTATAGGAAATCATTCTAAAGGAACTCGTTTTATAAATGCCAACCATCTTATTTCTACTAAACTAACAAAAAACATAGCGCATTTATCCACACAAATAAAAGGATGGGACTATGGCCGTTTGGACATCAAGTATCAAAATTTTGATGATTTAGAAAACGGTAAAAACTTCAAAATTCTTGAAATAAACGGACTTATTTCAGAACCGACACATATGTACGACAACCGTACAGGGAACTACTTGAATTGCCTAAAAGAGATCAAAAAACATTGGGAAGTGATATTTAGTATTGCAACACTCAACAATAAAATTGGGAACGCCCGTTTCCAAAACCTTAGTTATTTTTTACAATCCTTAGTAAAACTAAGAAATTATTCAAAGACTATCAAGCAAATTTCACAATTCAACAATTTAGTATAATTGCGGAAAACCGCATAGATTTATTGTAGAAATAATGTAATTTTGCCGAAAATTCTGAATAAACGTTAGCTATTCCTTAAACATCACCATTTATTATTTAAAATAAGCGATACGTTTAATTGAATTGTTTTATGATACAAACCTGCTCACAAATGCATAATTTTGTAATTGTTAATTGTTACCCAAAGAGTTAATGAAAAAAACATTACTTATTCTCACGTTAATCTGCTCATTCAACATGATGTCCCAGATTAAGATAGGAGACAACCCTCAAACGATCAACCCTTATTCTATGTTAGAACTGGAGGGTACTGACCGTGCTTTTGTGTTAACAAGAGTTACAACTGCCCAAATGAACGACATTCTTCCATTGCGTGGAGCCATGGTCTATAATATAGACGAAAAATGTGTATTTCAATTTGACGGTACTCGTTGGAGATCCTTGTGTACAGAAAACACGGACGACCAAGAAATATCAGATTTCACTTTCGACCCTCTCAATAATGAATTAACTCTTACATTAGAAGACGGTGGAACCAAAACAGTGAGTATCGACGAGTTCAAAATTAAAGCAGGTAGTGATGGAGAAATTTTAACTACTGTAGGAACCAATGTGGAGTGGACCAAACACATAGGGGCTGTTGCAGAAAGCTATTTAACAAGTAACCCTCAAGAGATAGGAAACACATTTACCGATGTTGTATTTGGTAACAGTGGCGTAGTAGATGGTACAAATTTCACCACTTCTAACACTTCCATTACAATCACCAGACCAGGTGTTTATAAAATTACTTACCGTGTAAGTTTAGAATTTAAGAGTGGAAACAACCGCTCCGAATCTGAATTTCAATTGACGCAAAACGGAATTATCATACCGGGATCTACCGCCTTTGGAAAACACAGGAATTCTAGAAACAATAAAGATACCGCTACCGCCACTAGAGTGATAGAGGTAAGCGGCACAGCACCACTCAGCGTAGCCATAGCCGTACAAGCAAAAAAAGTAACCGGAGGAGCCACACTGCAAACCGTAGTCAATGCCACCACCTTTTTAATAGAAAAACAATAACCCCTTNATATAAAACGATAATTTTATCTACAATCTCAAAAACAATCCTCATGAAAAAAATACTACTTTTATTAATGCTCACCCTCACCTTCCAAATGTCATTTGGACAGGTAGCTATAACTGGGCATGACACATATACACAAGGTCAAATAAATACAATTAACTCAAATTTTACAGCTTCTGAAGGTGATTTATACCAAGNTNNARMWRGHHCWRNNNWATGGTATATTGGTKTRAGTGATGGWTCKYTAMARTTAATTRGTRAWAAWGTAAAAGATAATGGAGATGGTACTTTTACTTTTGTGGATGAATTAGGCATAATTGTTACTTTTACGCCACAAGCAAAAACTACTGTATTTGATCCAAGTGGAACAACCTTAACTGCAACAAACGTTGAAGATGCGATTAAGGAATTGAATGTAGATAGTACAGATGATCAAAACATTGCTGGTTCTGTCTTAACGGGTTCAACTCTTACTATTGGTATTGAAGGTGGTTCTAATCAAGACATCGACCTTTCGACCTTAGAAGAATCTGCAGATATTACTGCCAACACAAACGCTATTAGCGCACATATTACTGCGGATAAAGATACTGATGATACAAACGAACTTTCTGACCTTAATCTTACTGGTAATACCTTAACTCTTACAAATGCTATAACAGGTGCAACTGGTGTAGATCTTAGCGGTTTTGTCTCTACAGATGATCAAAACATTGCTGGTTCTGTCTTAACGGGGTCAACTCTTACTATTGGTATTGAAGGTGGTTCTAATCAAGACATCGACCTTTCGACCTTAGAAGAATCTGCAGATATTACTGCCAACACAAACGCTATTGGCGCACATATTACTGCGGATAAAGATACTGATGATACAAACGAACTTTCTGATCTTAGTCTTACTGGTAATACCTTAACTCTTACAAATGCTATAACCGGTGCAACTGGTGTAGATCTTAGCGGTTTTGTCTCTACCGATAATCAAAACATTGCTGGTTCTAGCTTAACAGGAACAACCCTTACTATTGGAATCGAAAACGGAAATAACCAAGACATTGAATTAGGTTCTTTTGCAACAGACGCAGAATTATCAAATGCTATTTCTGCTAGTGAACTATTAGACCTTGATAAAGATGATACCAATGAAATCCAAGACCTAAGCTTATCAAGTAATATTTTAAAAATAACTTTGAATGGATCAGCTACAGACATCAATTTATCTCCATATTTAGACAATACTGATAGCCAAGATTTATCTATATCAGGAAATACATTGTCAATTACAAATGGGACGTCGATTACACTACCTACAGATAATAATACCACATATACAGCCGACGAATCTTCATTAACTTTGACAAGTACAGTGTTCAGCGTTAAACCATTAGGAATCACAACATCACACATTGCTGTTAACACAATCTTAGCAGAAGATATTGCAACAAACGCTGTTACAACCACAGAAATTGCTGCTGACACAATCTTAGCAGAAGATATCGCTACAGGTGCAATAGAAACAGCAGAGATTCTTAACGGAACAATCCTAATGGAAGATATTGGTCAAAATGGTGCAACCAATGAGCAAGTTATTGCTTGGGACGGAGCCGCATGGGTACCAACTACAATTTTCAAGTCCTCTTATGTTGAGCAAGTTGATGTAACAGGAGGATATACTATTACTAATGCTTTCACAAATGTGGCATTAGAAGGTGTTACAACTGTTGCAGCTCCAGCTACTGGAACATACCGCGTTTCATATCGTGTAAGTTTAGAAATGACCTTAGGTAATAACAGAACAGGAGTTCAATTTGAATTACGAAAAGGAGGAGCTGTTATTCCTGGGACATTCAGTGCTCTAGTTGTTAGAAATAAAAACTATATTTATAACACTGCTACAGTGATAAAAATTGTTACTTTAAATATTGGTGAAACCATCTCTATTGCAGCCAAAATATACAAAGGAGGAGGAACACTTAAAACAGCACCAAACGGTTCTYCTTTATTAATAGAGAAGATCTAATACCATATTACATTAAAAAGCTGCTCCTACCCTGGAGCGGCTTTATTATATTATTACGCATACCAAACRTTAGAAATCCCCAATTTTTAGTGTACTCAYTTAAATAATTCCATACCTAATACACAGTATTTAAATTATAGGTGACAGTTCATTTTAATAAGTATACATATGAAAACTACGTTTCCACTATTCGTTTTTTTTCTTGCATTTAATCTTTTAAGTGCACAAACCACAATTGCTGATGCGGATCTGTCTTTATTACCACCCGCCTCAGAAGGAGACCATTATACTGGAGTTCCAAGTGGTATTATTTATATAGGTTTGGCTAGTGGTGCCTATCAACCCTTTGACACAAACATCTACAAAACCAACGGAGAACTTTCTGACAATAGACTTGTAACTGGTAATAATTTTGACCTCCATTTTTCCAATCTTAACACATTTCGGACCAATGCTACTTCTTCCTCACTCTACGCAACCACAGATACTCAGATAAATACCACAGCAGGATATACCCAACTTTGGGGATCAAGCGGAATTATATTATATGATGCCACTACTTTTGAATCCTCTATATGGCCAAAAGCGGGCATAAAAGATACGAGTGGAGATTTTGGGACTGCTGGCCAAGTATTAAGTAGCACTGTTACAGGAACAAATTGGATAAGTAATAATTCTTCGATTACAACTCCTGTAGAGGGTACTGGTTTAATCTTAGCAATTAATACTTATACCGCGAACTCCGACTTAACAACAACTTTAACACCTGACCATTATACAATTATTCTTAAAGGAGCTAAAGAGCATACACTAGTTTTACCTTCAGCAGCAGGTAATATTGGATTAGTATATAATATAAAAAACCTAGGCGATAAGGATGCAACTATCAATTTATATATAGATTACCAAGGTCAGGACATTTATAGAGTACAAAAACAAAAAATGCTTGTTTTACAGAGTGACGGTACAAATTGGCAACAAATAAATTAACAAAAGTACAGAAAATCAGAGTATTACTATCACAAAACAATAACACAAAAGCCTATTAGACAACCTTAAAACACAATAAATCAATTAAAGTTGTATTTTCATAGACTGTATACAGTGGATATCATCTTATTCATAAATGATAAACTCGATTCACTATCTAATCTGTTATAAAACCTAATAGATGAAATACCTCCTTAAGATATCTTTATTATTGTTATTGCATTTTTCGCTACAATCTATGCACAAGAATCCAATGCATTAGAGGTACATAGCAACATGAGAATGCCAAAGTAGGAATCCATACAATTTTGATTAACAATGGAGTATTTAACCAAAATTATGTGCTCATAGGTTTTTATAATAATGTAGAAACACTTTATATTTCTGGTGTTAACAACTCGCAATACTATGATTTTTAAGTTGATATATTCGATAATCTTGTACTACTATCATCTGTAGCTATAAAAAACAACATGACAAAACCCAGTTTTACGCAGAATTTTAGCCTATTAAATCAGAAGATAAAACCCATATAGATATGCTTATACGTATCAAATACCTAAGTTCTTGATACATATAGAGTTACATAAAACTCATCTTTCAAAAGAGCTTTAAATAACTAATAAAATTAACATAACAGTACACCTAAAACTCTTATATTTGATAGTAAGATGAAATTAAAATAATAACACTAAATTTTTTAGGGAAGATCTAGTTCGTATGAAACATTTACTAATAATGTCTATATTCTTGTTAGGGACAGGGATAGCAATGGCACAAACCTCCATTACTGATGCGGATCTGTCTTTATTACCACCCGCCTCAGAAGGAGACCATTATATTGGAAATTCTAGTGGTATTATTTATATAGGTCTCTCTACAGGTATTTACCAACCAATTTACAAAACACTAAGCGAGTTTTTAGCCATTAACAACAGTGCCGGAAACCAAACTATCTCAGATTTAGTAGACCCAACTTCAGCACAAGATGTTGCTACAAAAAACTATGTGGATACTAAATTAGTAGCGCAACATATAAGCATCAACGAATACCTAGCCGRGGAATTAGTTCTTGCCCGTGATGGACAAATAATTTATACTGTTCCTTCCAATTTAAATGGTGCTGAAATTATTGAAGCCAGATGTTCTGTATTTAGTGCAGGGAGTGATGGAGGTAGTACAAGTATCGAAATTGTTAGGCGTAGAAATGGCATAAATACAATCATGGCAACGGTT
Organism: Flavobacteriaceae bacterium; assembly: GCA_002401105.1. Lineage (GTDB taxonomy): Bacteria > Bacteroidota > Bacteroidia > Flavobacteriales > Flavobacteriaceae. The sequence goes on from NVSD01000007.1 coordinate 35,116, forward strand.
TCCATTGCTGCAACTTCTTATACAGGAAACGTGATCACTACAAGTGGAGATACCGTTCTCCAAGGAGACATATTAAAACTAGACACGACCATTACATCAAATACACCTCCTGAAGGTCTGACTTGTACTATTAGCTTTAAAAAATAAATGTCAAATTATACTTACATAACACTCCTAATCATCCTAGTTACCAATACTACATTTGGTCAAGATTTTAATGGTTTTAATACTGTTTTGAGGACAAATAGGTTGACATCTGCTCCGTATTATATTGAGATAGATTATCCCTCTACCCTACCAGGATTGGTCGCTAGGTATAGAGCAGATGATTTGGAAAGTATAATTGATGATTCAAAACCTTGGGTTAATGGAAGTGGAAAATCTCCAGGTAAGAAAGCAACACATCACAAATTTAATAGAACCGTCTTTCAATGGAGAGATATATCCAAAAGAGACACCGATGGTGATGGAATTCCTGATAAAAACAATAACAATCATTTAACCGCCTATAATAAGTACCGTTCATTTACAGACGCAAATGCCTCAGCCTCATACTCATATAACACTATTTCTAGTCCCAGTTATCAAACCAATGCAAATGTTAGCGGAGACGGAATAAATGATCATCTTTTTAAAGATATTGAACCCAATTTAACTGAAAATTTTACCTTTATATTTGTAATGCGTGCTACGAACCCAGATCCAGGCACATGGAATTCTTTTATTGCAAGTTCCTCAAATACATCAGAAGACGACCCTAATGGACCTAGTATTGCAGGTGCATGGCAAATAAGCACGAACGAAAATACAGATAAATTGTTTTTTGGTTATTGTGGAAAAATAAAAAATGGGACGAATTGGTTACCTCTCATTGATTTTGATACTAAACGACATGTATATTATATAGAGTATCATAAGCCAAGCAAAAAACTTACTATATTTGTAGATGGATTGGCAAAAGTATCACATACCGTATCGGCAGAAAACATCGGTCCTATAATAGATGAACTTCGATTATTTAGAAACAGAAATATGGATACTTATATAGCTGCTGAATTCAATGAATTCTTCCTAGCTGATAGATTATTCACAACCGGAGAAAAGATGAAGGTAACCAACTATCTTATTTACAAATGGGGTGTTAACCTATAAAAAATCAAACCTAATAAATATAAATAAAACGAATATAGTTTCAAGGTGTTGGAACTGTTTGTCAATAAATTACACTTCAATAAAAAAACCCACTATGCACACTCCCACAGTGTACATAAATATCTATTATGAAACACATTTTTTACATTCTCATATTCCTATTAGGAACTTTACTAACCCACGGACAAACATTAATTACCTCTACAGACATTAGCAATACAAATGCCAGCGAAGGGGATTTATATAAAGACTCAAGTGGTGCTATTTATATTGGATTAAGTAGTGGTGTTTATCATCCCATCAATAAAAATCTACAAGAAATATTAGTTGAAGGAAATAGCGCCAATGATNNAAAAAAATAACAAACTTAGGAGCTCCCACAGATCCCAAGGATGCGGTTACTAAGGAATATGTAGATAACCACACAGGAAGTGGTTCTTGGAAATTAACAGGAAACGCAGGTACAACCAATAGCGACTTTATAGGCACTACAGATGAGCAAGATTTAGTATTTAAATCTTTCGACATAGAGAAACTACGTTTAGTTAAAAATAAAAATCAAGTTTTAGTTAATAGCGCCACTTCTTTTAATAACCATCCTTTGGTTATTAGAGCAAACGGAAACGATGTATTGGCTTTTGAAGATGAATCAGGTGTTCCAAAATGGCATTGGAACCTATTAGCAAATGGATTAAATTTTGTTGAATCAGGCATCTTAGATTTTCGATTATTTTTGAAAAACGGAGGAAATGTAGGAATAAACACTAATAATCCTACCGCTAAATTACATGTTGCAGGGGATATGCAATTAGATCAAGCATTTAAAGATAAAGATGGTGACGTAGGAGTTTCCGGACAAATATTGAGCTCTACCTCTACAGGTACTGATTGGATTACAAATGTTACTGGAGACAATATCTATAATGCGGATGGAAACTTAACAGAAGATAGGTCCATAAACGGTGCAGGCACTTTCAACTTAAACTTTGACGCTCTTAATTTTTTCAGGGTAAATACAGTCGATGAAATTATATTAACAGCTCAAACATTTACCACAATTAACGCTCCTTCTGGTATTATTTTAAAAAATAGAGTTAGAATAAATGGAATGCTTTCAGGTGACAATTGGAATGGAGGAATAGCAGGACAAATTCTAAGTTCTACAGGTACCAACATCGAATGGATAGATAATACAAGTGCAAATTCTATTTACACCACAAATGGAACGCTAACAACTGACAGGATACTTGAGGGAAATACTAATAGTTTATCTTTTGAAAATCTAGGTACATTTACAACAAATGTTATAAATAGAGTGAGTAACAGTACAAATACACAAATATTTGCCACCAATGCCATTCAACTCCAATCTACTGGAGGTACTGTACAAATTGCAGGACCTTCAGGTATTCAACTTCAAAATAATACAGCCGTAGCAGGAAATTTATCCGTAACGGGAAGTTATAATGATAGCACTACCGACAGTGGAATCACAGGAGAGGTACTATCCTCTACCGGTACTGGTACGGATTGGCATCCACTTGTTAGTACAGACGCAAATAATGCTGTRACTACAGGAACGGACAAAGGGGTGTATGTTAAAAAACAACAAATTATTTTTTTGACTAAAGAAAGTAATACTACTCAAACTTGGAATAATCCAGATACCCAAGTAGAAAGCCATACTATAGAACTTTTTGAAGAAAGTATCGTAAATTTAAATTATATTTTTACTTTTCGAAGAAACAACGGTAACGGAGGAAGATATCGTGGTGTGAATATTGATATTTCTGGAAGTACCTCATTAAACAACCAAATGAGTACATTAACCAACACTTATAGCAACTCAGAAATTTGGGGCACTTGTGCTGCAAGTAGGAATTTTAAATTAATTCCTGGAACTTATACATTCTCCATGCGAACTTTTGGTAACCACAATTGTACCACTCAATCCCAAAGTAACAACATGTACGGCTGGAGTTTCGATATTACAGCAACACCTATCAATTAAAACCTTAGCCAAAACGATGTTCTTTATTTTCCATTCAAAACGAATTTAATTAATTATCTTCGCACGCTAAAATAACAGTGTTTACTGTTTACAGTACAGGAGCACTTTTTTGCTATGAAAAACATTTTACTTTTACTAATCTCATTTATGGGATACATGAGTATTGCTCAAAACACAATTCCTGACAGTGAATTAACCAATAACACTGCTAGCGAAGGAGACCTTTATAAAACTACAACAGGAGGTATCATATACATAGGCTTGGCCAATGGTGTTTATCATCCAATTTCAAAAACGTTGGAAGAAATATTAATCCAAGCTAACGATGCTGGTGGGCAAACTATTTCTAATTTACTAGACCCAATTTTAGCACAAGATGTTGCTACAAAAAACTATTTGGACACCTCCATAAATAAGAATTTTATACTTACCACAACTGCAGGTTTAAGCGTAAACACTATTCATCAAACTATTATCCTGGGTGGACAACATAGCATCACGTTACCAAATGCCAACGATGTCTTGAATGTAGGACGCATTTATATTATAAAAAACCCTAATACTAGCAATACTAGCATCAGTAATTACATGGATAATGGAGGTGCAATTAAAACTACTATCATTGCAAATTCAAATCTATGGTTACAAAGTGATGGAACGGTATGGCAGCAAATAAATAATTTTTCTAAAAGCACCTTGACAGATAATGGCGATGGTACTTTTACCTTTTCTAATGGTATCGATGCCGATATTACTTTTCTTGCTGAACAAGTTATCCAAACTGGTTCTATAAATTCAGCAGACTTAGAGATGTCTTCAAGTGATATGGTCTTTAATGATAAAAAGGATAAATTAAAAAACGAAAATGACGGAGTACCTTCCACTGCACATTCTACAGGAATTACGATCAACGACAATCAAAAAGGCTGGATTGAATACACTATCCACAACGGAGAAACAAAAAAGTTAACCACTGGATTACAATACGCAATTACGTCACCATCACAAGCCAGTGATATAAACATTTCTATCCTAATTGATATTGACAAAGACACCCCTTCCAATACTTCCATGACAACAAAAAATAGTAGTGACTCCTACAATGTCGCCTATACTTATGCTAAAGACACGCATTTTAAAATAGAAAAAGTAAGTAGAAATTTGGTGATTTTTTATAAAGATAATGTAGAAGTTTATAGGTCAACCGTTCCAGTTACAGGTCATTTATATTTTGCTGCTTATTTTGTAGGAATACATTGTGACATCGAAAATTTATTAGTTAGCACCTCTCCATTATAATTAAACGAGTACAACATGCGTCAAACACTACTTTTATCAATTTGCTTAATACTTTGTAATCTTGTCTTCTCTCAAACAGAAATAGACCATAGTGTACATCTTTTGGCAAACACAACTACTATAGGAGCTGAAGGAGATTTATATATTTGCAAAGACGATGATCGCATTTTTATAGGGCTAAGCAATGGAAGTTTACATCCCATCGCACAAAATTTAAAAGAAATTTTAGCACAAGGAAACGACGCTGTAGTAAAACATATCACAAATTTAGGCAATGCAGTAAATTTACAAGATGCCCTTACAAAAAACGATGTAGATAACAGCGTACATAAAAACAAAAACATACTTACTTCTAGTAGTAATTTAACATTAACTCCAAATCAACATACCGTTATTTTAGGAGGAATGCATACTATCACCACTGAAAATATAAGCACAAATAAGGGAAAAACTTATTATATTAAAAACCCCAATCTTAACAATACCAATATAAGTGAATACTCAAACAATCGAAACATTACTACTACAAATACAATTCAAAGTAATAGTAACCTAGTTATACAAAGCGATGGACTTAATTGGCAACAAATAAATAATAATTCTAAGAGTACCTTAACCAAGGAATCTGAACACATATTCGCTTTTAACAATGGGATCAACTCTGCAGTTCGTTTTAAAGCTGAAAATGTTAAAACAGACTACCCTTCCGTTYTACCAGGAATGATMGCTAGATTTAGGGCCGATTATAAATATACAATAATTGATGATTCGGATGTTACTTTTGGAGCAAATGGGGAAGCAAATGGAAAAGACGCAAATCATGCTGGTTTTAATGGTTCTATTTTCCAATGGCGCGACATTTCCGAACGTGACCACGACAATGATGTGACTACACCTCGTGTAAAAAACAACAATCATTTGACGGCAACAGTGATAACACCTCCATCAAATCAACCTTTATACATACATCCAGAAGGTAAGGCTAATTATATTCCCAATAATATAACGACACCAGAGTACAGAAATAACGCGATGGTAAAAGGAGTTGCTAAAGATAAAGATGTAACCGAATCTCATTTAAGAGTAGACCTAAGCCCTGACTTAAATGAAAGTTTTACCTTTGTTTTTGTGATGCGAGCGGTAAACCCTACAGCTACAAGGTATGGTTCATTTATAGCGAGTGCGAATGGACACAGAGGCTCTAATTTTAATCCTAAAGGAGCAAGTTCTGATGGGTCATGGCAAATAAGTACAACGCTGGCTAATACTCCTTTATATTTTAGATATCATGATGGTAGCTGTACA
>NVSD01000008.1 GCA_002401105.1 Flavobacteriaceae bacterium
AGCTTTATTTTCTTGTAGTCCGTAGGGGAATCGAACCCCTGTTACATGGATGAAAACCATGCGTCCTAACCCCTAGACGAACGGACCTAATTTTGCAACTTCAACTTAAACACTAACGTTTATGTTTCCGATTGCGGTTGCAAAACTACACTCTTTTTTCAATCTAGCAACACTTTTTTGCAAAAACTTTTAATAAGATTTTGCAAACAGCACTCTATGCTTCGATTTCTTGCCTGAAAACACGCAAATACCCTCCTCCGGCACTACATCTAAAGGGATGCAACGTATTGAGGCTTTGGTAATTTCGGCTATTTTATCCTCCGTTTCGGTGGTTCCGTCCCAGTGAGCAGAAATAAATCCACCTTTTTCCTTTAATACTTTCTTAAACTCGTCAAAAGTGTCCACTTCGGTCGTTTTATCCTCTCTAAAGGTTAACGCACGTTGGTACAAATTGTCCTGAATTGCCTCTAAAGTTTCTTGAACAAAAGGTACAATTGTATCAAAATTGATTGTTTCTTTCTTTAACGTATCTCTACGGGCTATTTCAACAGTCCCATTTTCTAGATCTCTAGGTCCAATTGCAATTCTTAAGGGCACCCCTTTCAATTCGTATTCGGCAAATTTGTATCCAGGCTTATGGAAAGTTCTATTATCAAATTTAACAGACACTCCAACTTTCCTTAATTCTTTCACCAATCCATTTACTTTTTCAGAAATAGCATCCAATTGATCATCGTTTCTATGAATAGGAACAATCACTACTTGTATCGGCGCTAATTTAGGTGGTAAGACCAATCCTAAGTCATCCGAGTGTGTCATAATCAATCCTCCAATCAAACGTGTAGAAACCCCCCATGAGGACGCCCAAACAAATTCTCTCTTCCCTTCTTTAGACGTATACTGCACATCAAATGCTTTTGCAAAATTTTGCCCTAAGAAATGTGAAGTTCCAGCTTGCAATGCTTTTCCATCCTGCATCAATGCTTCTATACAATAGGTATCTAAAGCTCCAGCAAAACGTTCACTTTCGGTTTTTATACCTTTTATAACCGGCATGGCCATAAAATCCTGTGCAAATTCTTCGTAGATATCTAAAATCAATTTTGTTTCTTCGACAGCTTCAGACTCTAAAGCATGAGCTGTATGCCCTTCTTGCCATAAAAACTCTGWRGTACGTAAAAAYAARCGWGTACGCATTTCCCAACGCATTACATTGGCCCATTGATTGATTTTTATAGGTAAATCCCTATAAGATTCGATCCATCTTTTATAAGTACTCCAAATAATAGTTTCAGAGGTAGGTCTAATAATAAGTTCTTCTTCCAATTTTGCTTCAGGATCCACAATTACACCACTTCCATCCTCTGCGTTTTTTAATCTATAATGTGTAACTACTGCACATTCTTTTGCAAAACCATCTACATGTTGTGCTTCTTTGCTTAAGTACGATTTGGGGATAAGCAAGGGGAAATACGCATTCTCATGCCCTGTTTCCTTAAACTTTCTATCCAATTCCGCTTGGATTTTTTCCCAAATTGCATAACCATAAGGTTTAATCACCATACAGCCTCTAACACCAGAGTTTTCAGCTAAATCAGCTTTCACAACTAGCTCATTATACCACTTGGAATAATCTTGATCTCGTTTCGTTAAGTTCTTGCTCATATATTAATAAGTTTGGCATAAATATTGCAACTTTCTACAATATAAATACTAATTTGCAGCAAAACTAATTATTTTTAGATTGTTCAACTAATAAAAAYCATACTGATTATGGAAGTTTTTACATTTTTCAAGCACAAACACCTTAGAACAGGCTTATTTTTAATGCTTTTTGCAAGTTTAGCTTCCTGTGGAACGTATCAAAGTGTGTATCACACAGATGATGATGGTATCTATTCCTCTGAGACTCGAACTTACAGACAACAATACGTAAAACCTACAGCTTCTGTAAATGAACAAAACACAACTTCTGGAAGTGATTATTTTAGTGAATACGTTTCTATGGATTACAGCAACTTAGAAGCTGAAGATATTGTTACAAATATCGAGGACATAGAATATGAAACAGAATCCGAATCAGAAGAACAATACAACACATACAACTCCCCATGGGAGCAAACGGACAATATTAGTATAAGCATCCACAGTTCACCATATTACTATGGATATAACTCTTGGAACTATCCTTATTANTACCCTTATGGATCTTCTTATTACTACGGAAGCTCTCATTACAGTCCTTGGAGAAATTACCACCCTTATCAAAACTCTTTCTATTCTTTTAACTATGGATATTATGGTGGGTATTATGGTGACTATTACGGAAACTACTACGGACATAATTATGGAGGATACAACTACTATGGATTTAACAATCATTATAGTTACAATTCTTATAGACCGCATTATTACAAAAACCGTAGAGAGAACTATACTTCCTATGGAAAACGAGGAGTCTCTTCTACAAATAAAAGATATGCTGTAAATAGCAATAAAAAGTACAGCTCAAGCAGCAGAAGAAGSARMMRWGKWRKCWMWWSWASWAMTWMWARAWATSCWKWWWMWASMAMTARAARRWRCAGYWCMWSMASMARWAGMAGMRGYRWWKWYARYAAMAGAAGKASTWMYMRAWMTMYWKRWWMMACMRYWARMAGAAGCNNNACYWSWASMAAYAKYAGAGGWGTATACAATAACAGAAGGAGTAACCGATCTATTGGAAACACCGTAAACAGAAGTACTAGTAGCAACATTAACAGAAGAGCAACTTCTTCTACTACAAGAAATTCTTCTACAAAAAGAACGTACAACCCTAGAAAAAGCACGTCCTCTAAAAACAGGTCGTACACCCCTAGAAAAAGTTCGTCCTCAAACAATAAGTCGTACTCTACTAACAGAAGCAGTAGTTCTAGTAATAGATCATACAACAGAAGTTCTTCTGGAAGTTCCTCATCTAGAAGTAGCGGAAGATCTTCTAGCGGTTCAAGAAGACGTGGATAATCATTAACATTTATCGGTACAAAAATCCAGCATTTTATCGAATATCAAAACATACGACATGAAAAAAATAATTTCTATTGGGCTTTTATGCCTTAGTTTTAACCTAAGTGCYCAGACATTAAGTTACGGAGACATGGGTGCTTTATTAACAAACGAAAACATAAATGGAACCGCTAGATTTAACGCTTTAAGTGGTGCTTTTGGAGCCCTTGGAGGTGACTTATCAGCGATAGACATTAACCCAGCAGGAGCCGCTGTATTTAGAAATAGTGAATTTACGGCCTCCATGAGTTTTAGAGACAATWCACTTAGCAGTACTTACTACGGAACTACAACTCAAAACGAGTACAATTTTAATAATTTCGGACAAGCAGGTGCCGTGTTTGTATTCAATACCGCAAATAATTCTGAATGGAGAAATGTAGTGTTAGGCTTTAACTATAGTAGATCTAACGATTTTGATGGTAGCTGGATAGCACGTGGTAATAGTGGRCTCGCCACTTGGACAGGTGAYGAAATTGATAACGAATCTTACCCATATACCGAAACTACAGGACAATCCTTTGGGAATTTCACAGAAGGAGAAAGCAAACGATATACTTTTTCTGTTGCATCTCAATATAAAGATAATCTATATTTCGGGGCGTCCATCAACAGTTATGATGTAAACCACTATCAACAAACAGTATTAGAAGAATATAACCACGACGGAAACGGCAATAATCTAGACGCATCTTATATTCAAGAACTTTCTACTTATGGTGATGGAATTTCGTTTAGTATTGGATTGATTGCAAAACCAAATAAAAATATGCGTCTTGGACTTGCCTACCAGTCTCCTATTTGGTATTCTTTAATAGAAGATTCTATAGAAGAAGATTCGGAACTCTTCTATAGCAATACAGGAAATTCACTTCCATACTACTCAGGAATTAATAGTTTCACTTACAAACTACGCACTCCAAGTAAACTTACGGGAAGTTTGGCCTATATCTTTAACAAACACGGTTTAATAAGTCTTGATTATAGCTATAAAAATTATAGTAATATTCAATTTAAAGGAAATGATTTCTACACAGAGAACAACGACATCAGAAACAATTTAAACAGCACTTCTGGTATTAGAATTGGAACAGAGTGGCGTATCGATAGATTATCACTTAGAGGAGGATATCACAAAGAACAGAACCCTTATAAATCAGCAATATCCTCGGACGATATTTCTGGATTTTCATTAGGTGCAGGGCTTAATTTCAAAGGGTTTAAATTTGACATTGCTTACCAAAAAGACAATAACACCGCCGCATACAACTTTTACCCAAGTAACGATTTTGACGTGAATGCAGCTGAATTAGACATTGACTCTTCAAAAATAACAGCTACACTGACTATTAAACTATAAAAGGAATAACACTTATAATTGTAACAAAAGAGCAACGTTTAAAAACGTTGCTCTTTTGTTTTGTATCTATCGTTCCTGAATGGAACTCCTGTACAAAGGATAAGGAATATTCCATTTATAAATAATTCCTAAAACACCCTTTACTTTATTCGTTTTTACGTCTAATCAAACTAAAATTCCCTTTTATAATTCTTGCTTCACCATTTAAATCTATCAGTGTAATTACATACCAATAGTCCGAAGAAGGCACTCTGTAGCCATTAAAACTTCCATCCCATCCAATATCGCCATCATCAAAGGTTTTCAATAACTTACCAAACCTATCGAACACTGCTACCGARGCCTTTGAATACCTGTCTTTACTCAAACCTTTAATATTCCAATAGTCGTTAAAGCCATCATTATTAGGCGTGAAAAACTTAGGAAAYCCAAGAACCGAAACCTCCAACATAGAAATTCCACAGCCATTCTTATCCCTTACATACAGCATATGAAACCCAGGAATTACGTTACTAAAATAAGGCTCATCTTGGTAATCACCGTCTATTTCGTTCAATACGTATTCATAATCCCCATCACCTAAACTCAAAACATCTATATTAATACTATTGTTTCTGATATCATCAGTTACCTTAATGGCACTATTAGTAAGTACCGCTTTTTCTGACTCAATCATATCAATAGTTTTAGGACTAGACTCACATCCAATTGCATTTACAGCAACCACGGTATATTTACCTCCCTTTACTATCTCAATTGACACACCTGAACCTAGACTTAGCCCGTCTGCATCTTTCCAATTATACGTTAATAAGGGATCACTGTTTTTAACAGCAATACTCTTCGGTAAATCATTTGCACAAATAATTCCTGTTGCATCTAACGTAACTTCAGGCACTTTCTCAACAATTAGTTTTATATGAGGTCCAAACCCAATACAATCATTATTCAATCCACTATCTACACGTACATAAATAAACTGTTCATTTGGATATCCTACATTTCTATAATTTGAAGTGTCTTCTATTTTATTTTCTTCYSSTWWSKYWTCWSCTKYWTTTTTATAATATGATATGACTGGTTGTTGACCTGCAGGAAAAAAACCACCTGCTAAAATAGTAGCTTCCACACTGGAAAAATCAAATACAGATACGCCATTGGTATTATCCCCATCAACAGCATCATCACACGTTTTAAACTCCTCTAAAAACGAAGAAGGAATTAAGGTAGTAGATACAATAAGTTCCACTTCTGCAATCCTATAACATCCATTATCAGTTACTATACGCGCCCACACTTTAGAAATACCACTGGTATACACTGTAGCATTAGTAATTGGATTTACAGCTTGTTCAGCATCACTTTTCGCTTTGTAATAGGTGAATATTTCATTTTCATAATTGGCTGATATTTTAGCATCGGCCTCGTGTAAATTAAAATCGCTAATTCCATCGGAATCATTATCACATTGTTTTAAATTTACAATATCAATGATTATAGGTAACGGATTCACAACAATATTAAAAGTAGTACTTCCTTCACATCCTACATACGCTCCAGACATTTTAACATAAATAGTTTCTCCCCCAGCAGTAGTATTAACATATGCTGTAGGGCTTAGTACTTCACTACTACTCGCCATTGCTACACCCGTATAATAAGTAAGTGTAAAGCCTGTATCCTGACCATTTAATATAGACGATGCTCTCTCTGTTAAATCAAATACATTTTTACCATCTGTATCCGTTCCAAAAGTAGCACTATCACAATAGGCTAGGTCCGAAATATCTCCACTGGCTTTTGGATTTGCCGTTGGATATACATGTACCCCAAAAGAAGAAACCACAAAACAATCTGTTTTATCTCTATTCTCTATGCGATACCAGATAGTTTCTACTGCTGATGTATTCGTATATTCTCCAACTATTTGATTGTTTCCTGCATTTGCATCTATTTCCGTTTTATAATACTTTACATTAAAAGTAGCCGCGGCTTGTACATTCAAAATTTCTACATCTTTCAAACTTGACAAATCGAATAAGTAAACTCCATCGTTATTATCATCACATTGATGAATTTCAGTTACGGTATCTAATACTGGACTCTTCTCTACTTTAATTTCAAAAGAAGTAGTTGCAAAGCATTCGATTGTTAAATCATTTATCATTTTCACATAAATAGTCTGTCCACCAGTAATTGTATTTTCAAAATTCACGGGATCTACAATCCTGGACAGTGCCGTAAACAAAGAATCCGTATAATATTCAAGACTAAAACCAGCATTTTGACCATTTAAAATAGCCGTAGTGCGTTGGGTTAAATCCAACACAACAAATCCGTCAAATAGCGTCCCTACACTTGTATTATCACAGGTAATTACAGGAGGGATTTCAGCAGCACTCTTTGGAAAAGCACGTTCAAATAACGTCAATTTAAAAGAGATTTTATCGTAACAATAAGTAGCAACTTTATCTTCTATTCTAGCCCAGATAGTTTCTGTAACATTCGTATTTATATATGCTGTAGATGACAAAACATTGGTGTCTGCCTCTAAATCGGCCTCTGTCGGAAAATACCTGACTTGAAAATCCGTAGTTGACTGCCCATCTAAAATTTCCGCATCTTTTGCACTCAAATTAAACGAAAACACCCCGTCATTATCTATATCACAAACTAATAGATTTGCAACAATTGCAGGAGCTATTGGTTTTTTTGCAAACTCTACAACAACCTCTCCTTCCATAATACAACCCGGAGAAATTTCTATGGCCAATTTATACGTTCCTTCACTTGTAACCGTATAATCAACCCCTGTTTCTCCTGTAATATCTTCAAAAACGGTCCCATTCCATTTTTTCCATTGAAAAGCACCTAAACTTATATCCTGATTAGATTTTAATTCTTGCACACCACCACTACATACCGCATTCCCTGCCGCAATAGTCATATTTTCTCCAACATCAACACCAAGATTAAAACTTCCAGCCTCTAAAAATACGGCAGAATCATATAAAGTATCGTCCCTATCTGCAATTACCAATTTCAACGTATACACTTGTCMWGGAATCACTGTCATTTTAACATTTAACACCGTAGTTTGTGCATTAAATTGGATAGCAGAAGTAGTTGCTGCATCGGAACCCAAAGGACTATTTGTTTTATAATACTCTGCATAAACACTTGAAGGAACACAATCAGAATTATTATAAATTGTACCAATACTCACAGGGATATCTGTATCTGGAATTAAAGCAATATTTTTCCATTCATTGACTTGTCCTATAAATTCATCATCCGGAGAAATTCCAGGGCCTTCTATCAAAAAAGCAAAACCATCCTGCACAGTATTTCCTGATTCGGGGCATTCGTATCCCCCACTCTCCCATTCTTCAGAAGCAAAGATATAATTAAAACTGACCCTTTCATTTTTAGGAATAAAATCWAACTGTACATAGGTTGCATTTTGGGTGTCTTTATTATCTTTAAACCGTGAATCTAAAATTATTTTAATATCATTGTCACCTACCCAACTAACATCGTCACCACCTCCGCTTATCGCTAAAGTATTATTAGGACCTATAGCAGTACTCGCGTCTCCTGTACTCAGAATTATTCCCTCTTTAAAAGGAAAATCTGGGTTTGAATTTGTAAAATACCCATAACTTTTATATGGACCATCTTTACCGTAAGACCTAAAATTATTCACCGTAGCACACCCTCCACTGATTAAAACACTCTCAATTAATTCTTCCAAATTATCGGTTGATGGCCCTGCTCCCACAGGGTCTACAACAATTGATTGGGAATACAAAGAGGATGTAAAAAACAGAGAAGAAATAACTATAGCCTTAACTAGCTTGTTCATTACTTTCATTATATAGCGTTTCTTTTTTACAATAACGATACAAAGTACAAAATTATTTCCTTTTCTTTTAGTACTTTTGCCTAAATATATATATTATCGACATGAGCAATTTTAAATTCACCATAGAAAGCACTACACAAGACAGCATTATTAAGTTCACTTCAAACGAAGTACTTACAAGTGGTAGTTTCCAATATAACAACATAGACGATGCAAAAGCATCTCCTCTTTCTCAACAGTTATTCCATTTACCTTTTGTAAAAAGGATTTTTATAACGGCTAACTTTATTGCCATTGAGCGTTTTGACATTATTCAATGGGCAGATGTACAGGACGAAGTTAAAGAACAAATAGAAGCCTACTTAAATAATGACAGCGTTTTAATACAAGAAACTGTAACAAAGAAAGTAGCTATTGAAGTATACGCGGAGTCTACACCGAATCCAGAAGTTAGAAAATTTGTCACCAATAAATTACTTACAGAAATAGATATAGAATGTAAAAATAATACCGATACTGCTAATTCTCCAATTGCAGTAGAGCTATTTACGCTTCCTTTTGTTAAACAAATATTTATTTCTGAAAACTATATTTCTATTACAAAAACTACGGAAAGTAACTGGGAAGAAGTAACCTCTACTACAAGAGATTTTATTCGTCAGTACATTGCGGATGGTAAAAGAGTTGTTTCGATTATAGAAAATGTAACTACAACTGCATCTACAACCACAGACACAAAAGACTTAGACGAAACTTCGTTGGCTATTATAAGCATCCTAGACGAATACATAAAACCTGCAGTCGCTTCTGATGGAGGGAACATAGCTTTTGAATCGTACGATCCAGAAACACAGGTAGTAAAAGTTATATTACAAGGTGCTTGTAGCGGTTGTCCATCTTCTACTATGACATTGAAAAGTGGTATTGAAAACACTTTAAAACAATTAATTCCTGGAAAAGTTTCAGAAGTAATTGCTATCAACCAATAAAGCACATTCCATTTACTAGTATTTAACGCAAAATCTCATTAAAAAAAATGTCTAAAAAAGTTACTCCATATAAAGACTCCTCGTTAGGAAAAAAAGAGCAAGTCACTAAAATGTTTGATAACATTTCCGAAAACTACGACGGATTAAACCGAGTAATCTCCTTTGGAATAGATATTCAATGGCGTAAAAAAGTAGTAAAAATAGTAGCCATGTCTAATCCCGATAAAGTATTAGAYATAGCCACTGGAACAGGTGATTTAGCTATTAACCTGGCAGAAACTAATGCTTCAAATATCATAGGCCTCGATATTTCTCCTGGAATGTTAGAAGTAGGAAAAAGAAAAGTAGCCAAGCTCAACTTAAACAACAAAATAGAATTGGTATTGGGTGATGGTGAAAAACTACCCTTTGACGAGAATCATTTTGATGCAATAACCGTTGCTTTTGGYGTTCRTAATTTCGAAAATTTAGAACAAGGGCTTACAGAGATTTTACGYGTTTTAAAACCAGGAGGAACTTTTGTAGTACTCGAAACCAGTGTCCCAACAAAAACACCTTTTAAACAAGGGTATCATTTTTACACGGCTAAGATTATGCCTCTTATTGGAAAACTATTTTCTAAGGACGATTCTGCGTACAAGTACTTGTCAGATTCTGCACATGTTTTCCCTCATGGAGAAAAATTCAACAATATTTTACGGAAAATTGGGTTTATAGATATTGAAAATCGTCCTCAAACATTTGGAGTCGCATCTATCTATATTGCTAAAAAATAAAATATGTCTAAAAACCTATTATTTTKACTCGTAATCCTACTAGGATTCCAATCCGGCTACAGTCAAAAAAAAGTGATAGAACACCTACAGGACTGGGACAATCAGAAAATGTATTGGGGTTTTTACTTAGGAGTAAACAACAAAGACTATAAGATTACTTACAAAACGGACAATGTATACATCCGTTCAGAATCCACACCCGGTTTTAACGTAGGCTTAATAGGTGATTTTAAATTACATAAAAACATAAGCTTAAGATTAGAACCTGGCTTGTCTAGTAATACTAAAAAATTATTTTTCACCAATATTCCTGGTGGAGAAAGAGACAGTGTTAGAACCTTAAACTCTACTTATTTAAGAATACCATTATTGTTAAAGTTCAGTACWAATAGATTTAGAAATATCAGGCCTTACGTTATTGGAGGCGTTTCTTACGACTATAATTTCTCTAGTAATCAAGACAATCCTGACGATAATTTTGAAGGAGAATTTAGAATGAAGAAAAACAATTACACGTATGAAGTTGGTGTGGGAATAGATATTTATTTATATTACTTTGTGTTTTCACCCTCCATTAGAGGTGTGTTCGCAATTAACAATGAATTGGTAAGAGACAACACCCCAAACAGCCCTTGGACAGGTCCCATAGATTATTTGGGAACCCGAGGAGTTTTCCTCAAACTAGCGTTCCATTAGCTGTTTCTTTTAAATTCACTCAATAAAATAGCTGTTGCTGTAGAAACATTTAAACTCTCTGTTTTTTGAGATTCTCCAAATCTTGGAATTGTCAAAAAATTAGAGACCGCATCAGCTACGTCCTTACTTATTCCATTTGCTTCATTCCCCATCACTAAAACAGCAGCGCTTGGCAATTCACTTTTATACACATTTTCGCCATGCATATCAGCCGCAAAAACAGGAACATCTACTTGGGCTAAATATTCTGGAAGATTCAAATAACGAATAGCAACTCTAGTGATAGACCCCATAGTAGACTGTATCACTTTTTGATTGAAACAATCYACCGTATCCTCAGAACATACCACCTGACTGATACCGTACCAATCGCACAAACGAATAATAGTCCCTAAATTACCGGGGTCATTTATCGCATCCAGCGCCAGCGTTATCCCTTTATTATCCAATAAACAAGATGCAGGAATTTTAAATAGCGCCAATACTTTATTAGGGGATTTAAGTGTACTTATTTTTTTTAATTCCTTTTCGGAAATCTCGACCACCTTAGCGTCCAAGTTACAGTCAAAATCTACAGTACAAAAAAGTTCAGAAAGTTCTAAATCCGACGTTAAAAGTTCCTGTACCACCTTCACACCTTCAGCCACAAACAAACCGTGTTGTTTGCGATACTTTTTCTTACTTAAACTCGTTATTAATTTGATTTGACGTTGTGATAAACTCATAATTTTTAAAAAATAGTATCGTTCTTAAATATCCAATGGCAAAATTAGCAAAAAAACTATTCTAATTGTGTATATTTAAAAATTGATATGAAAATGAAATGTCTTATTTTTGGACAAAATTAAACTCTTATTCTTGAAAAACAAAATTCGTATAACAATGTTGGCCGGATGTATTCTTTTGCTTATTAATAGCTGCAAGAGTACAAAATATGTGGGTGAGGACGAATTTTTATTGACGAAAGCTAGTATAAAGGTAAATGACAAGACTTCTGTTGACGACAATATAAATGATTACTTAGCACAACGTCCTAATAATGCATTATTAGGCATCCCTTTGTCGCTGCATTTCCATAACGCTGGAAATAAAGACTTTGACCCAAACATAGAAGTTTGGCGGGAAGAGCACCCAAAAGGCGCAAAATTATTCACCAATATTTTCTCAGAAAAACAAGCTATTGGCTATCGTGATTTTAAACACAAATTTAATCAATGGTGGCTAAAAAATGGTGAATCACCCGTAATACTTAGTGATAAAAAAACGGACAAAACTAAAACTAATTTAGCCGAACATTTTATACAGCAAGGATATTTTAACGTTAAAGTAGCGTCTAAAACCACTAGAAAAAACAAAAAAGCAACCGTACTTTACGAAGTAAAAACCAGGCAACCCTATTTTTTAGGGACCATTACAAAGGATATTCCTTCGCAAATTATAGACTCTATTTATAAATTACATTCCAGCAAGAGCTTTGTTATTTCCGGAGAACAATACAACTATTCCAATATGCTCAAGGAAACAGAGCGCCTGACCAATTTGTTTAGAAATTCGGGGATCTACAGATTCAATAAAAACACCATTGGTTTTGAAGGAGACAGCATCAATAAAAAAATACATACGGAAATAGTTATAGGAAATAATGATGTAAAAAAACCATACAAAGTTCAATACATAAAAAAAATAAATATTTTCACGGATTTCTCTTATAGTGATAGTCATTTAAAACCTATTAAAGATTCAATTACCTTTAATGGATATCATTTTTATGCCCATGAGAAAATAGCCTACAACCCTAAACTTTTATTAAACTCTATTTTTATCAGCCCGGATAGTATTTATAAAGACACCGACAGGGAGTTGACTAGAAAACACTTAAGAGGCTTGTTAAATTTCAGTTTAGTAGACATCAAATATACGGAGCTGGAAGACGATTCTCTAGAAGCATCTATCATTTTAAAACCTTTAGCAAAATATAATTTAGGCTTTAGTACAGAGCTCACCCATTCTAACATTCGACAATTAGGGATTTCTGCCAAAATAATTTTTTCCAACAGAAATGCCTTTAAAGGATCAGAACTCTTTAAATTCTCAATTCAAGGTGCCTTTTTAGATTCCAAGGAAGCTTCTGACTCTAAAAGTCTCTTAAATGCTTTTGAGGTAGGAGCAGATATATCATTAGAAATACCGCGTTTTTTGTTGCCTTTTAACTTAGGGAGTGTTGTTCCTAAAAACATGTCTCCAAAAACAGAAATTTCCTTAGGTACTAGCTTACAAAAAAACATAGGGCTGGACAAACAGAAATTTAATGGATCTATGAGTTACCGATGGCAGCCCACTAAAAAAGTAACTCATAATATAGAATTACTGAACATACAGTTTATCCAAAATTTAAATGTAGGCTCCTATTTTAATATCTATGGGTCAGAATACTCAGATCTTAAAAGCATCCAACAAGATTACTTTCCAACGGAAGAACTAACCACTAAGAATGCCATTTCTTTTATAGATGAAAACATAAATGATGCCTTTAAATCAACAAATCCTGACGAATACCAAACCGCAATCAACATAAAAAACAGACACGATATTATTACCGAAGATTTTGTGATTCCTACCATCGCCTATTCTTTTACATATAACAACAGTGAATCCTATAAAGACACTAACTTCACAGCATTTAAAGCAAGACTAGCATTGGCAGGGAATTTATCCGCTGCACTTTCCAACACCACCAATGATAACGGAGTAAAAACCGTTTTTGACACGCCTATAGCACAATATATAAGGGGCGATTTTGAATACAAAAGATTCTGGGATATTTCCTCAAATTCCATGCTGGCATTTAGAAGTTCCATAGGAATAGCCCTTCCATATGGAAACACAAAAACCATCCCTTTTTCTAAAAGTTATTTTGTAGGGGGACCAAATGATTTACGTGCATGGAAAATATATGATTTAGGTCCTGGATCCAGTAAAAGTAGCCTTGAATACAATATTGGAAATCTAAAATTATTAACCAGTATAGAATATCGATTTAAAATTTTAAACAGTTTCAAAGGAGCATTTTTTATAGATGCAGGAAACATTTGGAATCTTTCAAATTCAGAAACTGCCATTCCAGAAGACAGTTTTAATGGGTTTAGTTCCCTAGAAAACATAGCAGTAGGAACAGGATTTGGAATGCGATATGATTTGAGTTTTATCCTTATTAGAATAGACGTAGGATTTAAAACTTATGAACCTTATTTAGATTCAAAAGACAAATGGTTTCAGAATTATTTCACCGACAGAGTGATCAACTTTGGGATAAGTTACCCCTTCTAGCAAACCTTCTAAAACGGTTTCGTTAATAGCCTAATTCACTTTTATTGATTCCGCTAATTATTTAGTACTTTTGTTGCAACTATAATATAATAAAGTTATTATGAGCAACACAATAAAAGCAGGAGTAGCCACTGGCGATACTGTACAACTAATATTTAAATTAGCGAAAGAAAAGAATTTTGCTATTCCAGCAGTAAATGTAATTGGATCAGATACTATAAACGCGGTAATGGAAACTGCAAAGGATTTAAATGCTCCCGTTATTATTCAATTTTCTAATGGAGGTGCGCAATTTAATGCAGGAAAAGGATTGTCTAATGAAGGTGAGAAAGCAGCTATTGCAGGTGCTATTGCAGGTGCAAGACACGTACATACTTTAGCCGAAGCTTATGGAATTCCAGTAATTTTACATACAGACCACTGTGCTAAAAAATTATTACCTTGGATCGACGGTTTATTAGATGCAGGTGAACAATTTTACAAAGAAAATGGTGTGCCATTATTCAGTTCTCACATGATTGATTTATCTGAAGAGCCACTAGAAGAAAATATTGCAATCTGTAAAACATACCTAGAACGTATGTCTAAAATTGACATGACTTTAGAAATTGAGTTAGGAATTACAGGTGGTGAAGAAGATGGTGTAGATAATTCTGATGTTGATGTATCTAAATTATACACACAACCAGAAGAAGTAGCTTATTCTTACGAAGAACTTAAAAAAGTAAGTGATCGTTTTACCATTGCAGCTTCATTCGGTAACGTACATGGTGTTTACAAACCAGGAAACGTTAAATTAACTCCAAAAATCTTAGACAACTCTCAAAAGTACATCGAAGAGAAATACAAAACTGAGAAAAATCCAGTAGATTTCGTATTCCACGGTGGATCAGGATCTACAATCGAAGAAATTCGTGAGGCAATTGACTACGGAGTAATCAAAATGAATATCGATACTGATTTACAGTTTGCATTTACTGAAGGAGTTCGTGATTATATGGGTGCTAAAGTTGAGTATTTAAAAACTCAAATCGGTAATCCTGATGGATCTGACCAACCAAATAAAAAGCATTACGACCCACGTAAATGGCTAAGAGAAGGTGAATTAACATTTAAAACTCGTTTGAAACAAGCATTCGAAGATTTAAAGAATGTGAACACCCTGTAACATCATTAAATAAAGATTTATGAATATGAGATCGCGTTTTAGGACGCTTTCTCATATTTTTTTTATTTATTTGTAGCATCTATTAACTAAAACTTATATCACATGTCATCTTGGTTTAAACGAAAAGACAAGGGAATACAAACCCCGACAGAAGATAAAAAAGATGTTCCTAAAGGTTTGTGGTACAAAACCCCAAGCGGAAAAATCATCGACACTAAGGAACTTGAGAAAAATTTTTATGTGAGCCCAGAAGACGGCTATCATGTAAGAATTGGAAGCAAGGAATATTTTGAAATACTATTTGACGACAATAAATTTAAAGAATTAGACAAAACATTAACGTCTAAAGATCCTTTAAAATTTGTTGACACTAAAACATATACAGACCGATTAAAAGAAGCTCAGAAAAAAACCAAACTYAACGATGCTGTACGTACAGCCGTTGGAAAGTCTATGGGAAAAGACATGGTGATTGCAGCTATGGACTTTAGCTTTATTGGAGGTTCTATGGGAAGTGTTGTTGGAGAAAAAATAGCCAGAGCTATTGATTATGCCATAAAAAACAAACTCCCTTTTGTAATGATTTCTAAGTCTGGTGGTGCTAGAATGATGGAAGCATCACTTAGTTTAATGCAATTGGTAAAAACATCTGTAAAACTAGCCCAGCTTTCAGAAGCTAAGCTACCGTATATATCACTTTGTACGGATCCAACCACTGGAGGAACTACTGCTTCCTACGCCATGTTAGGAGATGTGAATTTTGCAGAACCAAATGCCTTGGTTGCTTTTGCAGGACCTCGTGTTGTAAAAGATACAACCGGACAGGAATTACCAGAAGGTTTCCAACGTTCCGAATTTTTATTAGAACATGGTTTCTTAGATAAAATTATAGAACGCAAAAAATTAAAAGTACAATTAAATTTATATTTAGATTTGATTCAAAACAATCCGCTGAGAACAGCATAAAATTAAAAGCGAGCAATGCTCGCTTTTTTTTGCTCTATACTTAAATCCTATTTTGTACCTTTGTCACCATCAATTACATGGTAAAACAGCATTTAATTAAACAGATTAAAATGCTGACCTTAACATAGATGACTATCCTTAGCAAGGGCGTTACAGAAAAGATAAATTAACAGGTCTTTTAATGTCTATTCTTTTATCAATCAAAATAATAAGACTACCTTTGCCCTTTGATATTATAATTGATATCACTACATAAAAATTATTAATAAAATTAATGTTAGCATGTACTTAACAAAAACAGCAAAAGAAGAACTTTTTGCAAAACACGGTAAATCTGCAAAAGATACTGGAACTGCAGAAGCTCAAATCGCTTTATTCACTCACCGAATTAGCCATTTAACTGATCACTTGAAAAAAAATCACAAAGATTACAATACTCAACGTTCATTAGTAAAATTAGTTGGTAAGAGAAGAGATCAATTAGATTATTTAATCAAATCTGATATTACACGTTACCGTGCAATTATCAAGGAATTAGGATTAAGAAAATAATCAAACATACATTAAAGGGGCTACTATTGCCCCTTTTTTTTATTTATAAAAAGAAAGCATTATTAAACTTTTCATTGGCAAAGAGCAACACAACTACTAAACCAATTTGTTTAATTAACAGAATTTAAAAAAAATTTATGATTCCAAAAGTTTTTAGAGAGGTCATAGACCTAGGAGATGGAAGAGAAATCTCTATCGAAACCGGTAAATTAGCCAAACAAGCACATGGTTCAGTGGTAGTACAAATGGGAAAAGCAATGCTTTTATGTACTGTTGTATCTAGCTATGAACAAAGCAAACTTGACTTTTTACCATTAACATTAGATTACCGCGAAAAATTTGCAGCGGCAGGTCGTTATCCTGGAGGTTTCTTCAAAAGAGAAGCAAGACCAAGTAATGACGAAATCTTAGTGATGCGTTTAGTGGATCGTGTATTACGTCCATTGTTCCCAAAAGATTACCATGCAGAAACACAAGTAATGATTCAGTTAATGTCTCATGACGAAAATGTTATGCCTGACGCTTTAGCAGGATTAGCAGCATCTGCAGCTATCCAGTTAAGTGATATCCCATTCGAAACTCCAATTTCAGAAGTACGTGTTGCTAGAGTAAATGGAGAATTCGTAATCAATCCAAGCAGAACTATCTTAGCACAAGCTGATATAGATATGTTAATTGGTGCTTCTGCTGATTCAGTAATGATGGTAGAAGGTGAAATGGACGAATGTTCTGAAGAAGAGATGGCAGAAGCTATCAAATTTGGACATGAAGCTATTAAATTACAATGTGCTGCTCAAGTTCGCTTGGCAGAGGCATTTGGTAAAAAAGAAACTCGTGAATACGCTGCAGAAGCTACCAACGAGGATTTAGCTGCTAAAATTAAAGAAGCTGCTTACCAAAAATGTTACGACATCGCTAAAAAAGGAACTTCTAAGGCAGAACGTTCTGCTGCTTTTGCTACCGTAAAAGAAGAAGTTAAAGCAATGTTTACTGAAGAAGAAACAGAAGAATTTGGCGGAATGATTGGAAGATATTTCAACGCTGCTCAAAAAGAAGCTGTTCGTGAACTTACTCTAGCTGAAGGTTTACGTTTGGACGGTCGTAAAACTACCGACGTTAGACCTATCTGGTGTGAAGTAGACTACTTACCATCTACACACGGTTCTGCTATCTTTACTCGTGGTGAAACTCAAGCATTAGCTACAGTTACATTAGGAACTTCAAGAGAAGCAAGTCAAATAGACATGCCTACTTACCAAGGTGAAGAAACTTTTTACTTACACTATAACTTCCCTCCATTCTGTACAGGAGAAGCACGTCCTTTAAGAGGAACTTCTCGTCGTGAAATTGGACATGGAAACTTAGCACAACGTGCATTAAAAGGAATGATTCCTGCAGACTGTCCTTATACAGTTCGTATTGTATCTGAAGTATTAGAATCTAACGGTTCTTCTTCTATGGCTACAGTTTGTGCTGGAACTATGGCTCTTATGGATGCGGGTGTACAAATGACCAAACCAGTATCTGGTATTGCTATGGGATTAATTTCTGATGGTGACCGTTTTGCTGTATTGTCTGATATTTTAGGAGATGAAGATCACTTAGGAGATATGGACTTTAAAGTAACTGGTACCGCTGATGGTATTACTGCTTGTCAAATGGACATTAAAGTAAAAGGATTGTCTTACGAAATTTTAGTAAGTGCATTAAAACAAGCTCGTGATGGTCGTTTACACATCTTAGGGAAAATTACAGATACTATTTCTACACCAGCTGCAGAAGTAAAATCTCACTCTCCTAAAATGGTAACTAAAATTATTCCTAATGACTTTATTGGAGCATTAATTGGACCTGGTGGAAAAGTAATTCAAGAATTACAAAAATCAACTGGTACGACTATCGTTATTAACGAAGATCCTATTACTGAAGAAGGAATTGTTGAGATCTTAGGAACTGAACAAGAAGGAATCGACGCTGTATTAGCGAAGATTGATTCTATCACTTTCAAACCAGAAAGAGGAAGCGTTTACGAAGTTAAAGTAATTAAAATGCTTGACTTTGGTGCTGTTGTAGAATACTTGGAAGCTCCAGGAAACGAAGTTTTATTACAYATTTCTGAATTGGCTTGGGCTCGTACAGAAAACGTAACTGATGTTGTAAACATGGGTGACGTATTTGATGTAAAATACTTTGGTAGAGATCCAAAAACTAGAAAAGAAAAGGTATCTAGAAAAGCGTTATTACCACGCCCAGAAAGAACACCTGTAAAAAAGGAAGAGTCTGAATAAGACCTCTCTTTTTAATAATTTAAAGCTCCACATTAATTTGTGGAGCTTTTTTTATACAACACAGCCATACATTTGTAGCTATATACGGTATCATTTTTGTTAATACACTCTGTATACGCAAAAACTATGAGACCTATACTCCCAATACTATTTGTAATACTCCTTTCCAACCTAAGCTACGGACAGGAAGAAGAAAAAATAAGAGGCTTTTTTTATAAAATTTCAATGGCCAGTACCTTAGCAATTAATGAGGATTACACCATACAAACGGACGATGATGAAAGCTTAATTAAACTAAATGGATTCTTTATTAACAATACGTTTGGCCTTCAAGTAGACGAACGTGTATCAATTGGATTAAATGCAGAAATTGATTTTTATGAACGTCAACGTTTAAAATTCGCCCCACTTTTCCTCAGTACACGTTATAATTTAATTGTGGATGATGCCAACTATTTTGTAAGAGGTGGTATTGGACGGCTTATTAAATTAGGCCACGATTATGAACACGGAAGCTTATACAAACTAGGACTCGGTATGCAATTTTTNGATAAAGATTTCAGAAACTCATTCCTTATTGGATYAGACTTTTCAAGAAAAAGATTTGGTTTTAAAGAAGAAGAGAAACTATCCAGTGTCTCCATTTTTATTGAATACAGACTCTTTTAAAACAGCTATTATGAGCCAAAAAAATAACCGCTCCCAAAGCAGTTATTTCACTTAATCTAGATGCAAGAGATGCCCAATCACCCTCACTGWGGGGTTCGAATGACTGGACCTTTCTCCCTTTCAAACAGAAGTTACTAACCCAAAAAACCCCTGCCAATTTTTATTTTGATTTCTCAAAACTATAACAAAGAAGACCCATATCCTGTGCGAAAATTATTAACGTTTATAGCTATTACTAGCTACAAAAGCACTTTCCTTTTTCCCTTTTCTAGTGTACAATTCCCCCAGCACATTCTAAAAGGCCTTCAATTTTTTTATTACTTCAATTTTATTTCTGAGTCTACAACATCTTTAATAGGAAGCATAATTATTCCGTCCTCCGTTTTAATAGATAAGGTAATATTATCTATTGCTGTCACCACTCCTTTAATTTCACCTATTTCAACGGATTGCCCTATCCCAATATTTTTCCGGGTATAAAAACCCAATAGCAATCTTAAAATCACATCTCTAGCTCCTAGGCCAAAAGCAATAGTAAAGGATGCTAACATTGCACCGACTATCATAGTAAGGTTACTAGTAATCATACTTGTATCAATGCCTGCCTGATTTAATGCTGTAATGGTCACAATCACTACAATGGCATAAAAGGCAATATTACTCACTAAACTTGAGCCAGATATCTCTAAGCTTTTAAAAGTATTTAGTATTGCTCCTTTTACAACGGAACCTAAATAAACACCGACTACAAAAATTAACAATGCGGTAATCAACACCGGTAAATAGGCTATAAAACTCCCTATCCCTTCTGTAATCATATGCAAACCTAATTTTTCCGCTCCTATTATTACAAAAATCATAATCACTAAAAATTTCACAAACTTCAATATAATTACTGAAGGCTGTACGGTAAAATCACTTTTCCCAAAAAGCTCTGCTTCGTTTAACTTAGTGGTCAATGAATCTATATTTGTAACTTTCAATACTTTAGAGAGTACAAAATTCACGATTTTTAAAACAACAATTGCCACTATAAAAAATGCAATTGCTAATAAAGCTTTCGGGATAAAATCTAGAAAACCGCTCCACATATTATCTAAAAAACTTGAGTTTAAATCATTTAATTGGGTTGTTAATATCATCGTTTACTTATTTTGGGTGGTAATTAATTTTGGTTTTTATCATTTTTATCTACAATAAATTCTCCAATGGTGCTCGGACATTTTACCAAGAATAAATCTGCGACATCTATGGAGAGTTTTATCAAAGCGATGTCATTGATTACCTTTTCTCTAAGGATCTCAGGAACATCTTCATTGTGCAATATTTTCTTAAACGGATTTTCCATTAACTAAGAGTATTATATACATGAACAACTTTCTCTCTCGCCCTTTTCAAGCGCATTTTTACCGCGCTGGCACCTACTTCCAATACAGCTTGAATGTCTGCTATAGACAAATCATCTTGGTATTTAAGTAGTAAAATCATCTTATCGTTCGGGTCAATTAAATCTAATGCCTTAGCCAGTTTATCTGACCTCAGTTCAAACAAAGCATTCTCGTCAACCTCCTCGTACGATTCATCATTTATATCGTTATTCTCTATAGATCTGTTTCTGCGATGCTTATCTCTATTCACATAATTCACACAAAAATTGTAGACAAACGAATACAACCATGTGGAAAATTTAGAATTCCCCTTAAAGGTACGCAATTTAACAAATAGTTTAATGAAAATATCATGCGTTAAATCTTGGGCCTCATCCGGTGAATTTGCAAATCCTAAACACTTATTATATACAATACGCGAATACCTATCATACAATACAGCAAATAAATGAGTATCATTTGATTTCACGATACGATGAATCAATTCTTCATCGCTCAATTGCTGTATGTTTATATCAGCTTTCAACGAATTCTTTTTCAGGGTTTTTAACTTAAGACACCAAAATAAATAAAAGTCACATTATTTTTAAAGTCGCAATTTTTTTAAAATTCTTGTAACATTTAACAATCTACAACGTATAATATTATAAACAAGCCCTTTTAATTAAAATATTAGATCCGTAAATGAGACAACTTAAAATTACAAAGCAGGTAACGAATAGAGAAACAGCGTCCTTAGATAAATACTTACAAGAAATTGGTAAGGTTGATTTGATTACCGCTGACATGGAAGTAGAACTAGCTCAACGTATTAAGGAAGGTGATCAAGTAGCATTAGAGAAATTGACGAAAGCAAATTTGCGTTTCGTAGTATCTGTTGCTAAGCAGTATCAAAACCAAGGGCTTACCCTACCTGAYTTAATTAACGAAGGTAACTTAGGTTTAATTAAAGCGGCCAAACGTTTTGATGAAACACGTGGATTTAAATTTATCTCTTATGCCGTATGGTGGATTCGTCAATCTATCTTACAAGCATTAGCAGAACAATCTCGTATTGTGCGTTTGCCTTTAAACAAGATTGGTTCTATTAAYAAAATCAATAAGATGTACGCTTTCTTAGAACAAGAAAACGAACGTCCACCATCACCAGAAGAAATTGCCAAGAAATTGGACATGACGGTGAATGATGTAAAAGAATCATTAAAAAACTCWGGTAGACACGTATCCATGGATGCTCCTTTAATYGAAGGTGAGGATTCTAACTTATACGATGTATTAAATACMGGAGATTCTCCAAATCCAGACCGTGTTTTATTACACGACTCTTTAAAAATTGAAATTGAACGTGCCTTAGAAACATTAACTCCAAGAGAGGCTGATGTAGTGCAATTGTATTTCGGTTTAGGAGATGCACATCCAATGACCCTAGAAGAAATTGGTGAAACTTTTGACTTAACACGTGAACGTGTGAGACAAATTAAAGAAAAAGCAATCCGTCGTTTAAAACATACGTCTAGAAGTAAAATTTTAAAGACCTATTTAGGATAGATTTTCTAGTCCTTTTTATTGATAAAAAAACAAATACTCCTGATTTTCAGGAGTATTTGTTTTAAAAGACTATTTTCGCAAAATAACTCAACAACACACACAATGAAAAACATTATTGCACCATCGCTCCTAGCAGCTGATTTCGCCAATTTACAACGCGATATTGAAATGATTAATGAAAGTGAAGCTGACTGGTTTCATATCGATGTAATGGACGGAGTGTTTGTTCCAAATATCTCTTTTGGAATGCCCGTAATTAGCGCGATTAAAAAACATACTAAAAAAACAATGGACGTACATTTAATGATTGTAGATCCAGACCGTTTTATTGATGACTTTAAAAAAGTAGGTGCCGATATCTTAACCGTGCATTTTGAAGCGTGTAATCACTTACACAGAACGATACAAGCTATTAAAGCTGCCGGTATGAAAGCAGGAGTATCGTTAAACCCACATACACCTATCTCTGTTTTAGAAGATGTAATTCAAGATTTAGATGTTGTATTAATAATGAGCGTAAACCCTGGTTTTGGAGGACAAAGCTTTATAGAAAACACTTATAAAAAAGTAGCTCAATTACGTCAGTTAATTGACTTTTCTGAATCAAATGCAATTATCGAAATAGATGGTGGAGTTACAGATCAAAACATCGAAAAATTATCGGAACAAGGAGCTGATGCTTTTGTAGCTGGTAGTTTTATCTTTAAAAGTGACGACCCAAAAACAACAATCAAAAATTTAAAAACATTGGTTTCTTAAAAAACTGATTTTTTACTTTAAAATACACAAAACCACCTCGTTTTATATGAGGTGGTTTTTTTTGTGGKTTTWTTTTGWTRGMATTAAAGAATCTCTATRCTCGTTWCACRGTCACGACAATTGATAACGTTATTAGAAATAGCTTTTTTTTTNAAAGTCAATGCAATTGTTTATATTAGAGAAACCAAATATCCATTCTCTAACAATTCAACCAAAGGAAACATGTACATTCAAAAATTGACCATATACAGCTCAAATATTACAGGCTTAGCGTCATTTTACAGGGATGTTTTAGGTGTWATTATTATCGAAACCACCCCCGTAAACATACAATTACAAATGGGAAACTCCATTTTAAATTTACACTATAAAAAAAACGCCAGACCTTACCATTTTGCCTTAAACATTCCAGCCAACAAAGCCACCGAAGCACTTMTATGGCTAAAAACAAAAGTGGACATCATAAAAAACGAAGGCCAAGAAATACAACATTTTTATAATTGGAATGCCGAAGCCATGTACTTTTACGACACAGACCGAAACATTGTAGAATTAATYGCACGGAAAAACATTCACAATAGTAGTTCCAAAAAATTTGATGCAGAYTCATTTCTTGAAATCTCCGAAATAGGGATTGTTACCAAAAACATCCAACATATTTTTGAACAACTCTCGGAAAAAATAAGGCTCCCTAAATACTTTGGAGACTTTAAAACTTTTTGTGCCATAGGAGATGAACATGCACTTTTTATTTGTGTGAATAAAAAATTCTGGTTTCCGACGGAGGACAAAGCATATCCTGCTGATTTTATAGTGGAGGTACTTGTGAAAGGGAAGGAATTTAAGGTGGAATTTATCGGAGGAATGCTTCGGATTGATTAGATATATTAAAGCAGGTATATTTAAGGGGAATAGCTCCGTATTATACTCATAGTTTAATTTAATAACTATTAGCCACGAGAATTCGCTTCGCTGGCCTCTTTAATGTAGAAAAAATTAAATTGTAAATTCAATCGTGCTATCACTACTGAGGATTCGCTGCGCGACCCCCAAAACTCTGCTTTAAAAACACAAAGGGCARGAAAATTAGCGAAAGAGTTGCTTTGCTAATTTTCTTGCCCTTTGTATTTATTCGTGACCGCGAGAGGGTTCGAACCTCCAACCCTCAGAGCCGAAATCTGATATTCTATCCAGTTGAACTACGYGGCCAATAAAAAGCTGACACCAAAACTCATTAAAAATACCCGATATAAATAGTTTCTTTTTCGTTTTCTCGTTRTTAAAAAACAGAACGATAGCTATGCTATCGGTAGGTTTTTCGCCTAGATAAATCAAAAAATAATTCTATTTCTAACCAGTCATTTGTAATTAATTTGATGTTATTCTAAGCTAATAATTTTTTAACAAGTAAAGAAATCATTTTCCCATCAGCTTTACCAGCCAATTCTTTAGAAACCATTCCCATTACTTTACCCATATCTTTCATGCTAGAAGCGCCCGTTTTTGTTACGGCTGCTGCTACCACTTTTTCTACGTCTGCTTCACTCATTTGTTCCGGTAAAAACTTTGCTATTACGGCAACTTGTGCTAATTCCGGAGCCGCTAAATCTTCACGTCCTTGTTCTGTAAAAATTATAGCACTCTCTTTACGTTGTTTCACCAACTTTTGTAATAATTTAATCTCTTCCTCTTCAGACAATTCATCATTAGAACCACCTTTAGTTTTTGCTAATAATAATTCTGATTTTATAGCTCTTAGAGATTCTAATGCTACTTTATCTTTACTTTTCATAGCCTCTTTTAAAGAAACCATAATTTGTTTTTGTAAACTCATATCTTAAATTTTTACGGAGCGAAATTACTAAAAATAAACCTCAAATGTAAATTTTATGCTACCTAAGAGGTTTTTTATTTATACCCTAATACTTGTGACAGTATTTAATCTACATTATCATGTAAAAAAGAATTATTAGACCTGAAATTCAAACTTCCATCTTCTGTATTTAAAGTCGTACGCGACGATTTCACATCACTTGATGATGGTACATCTTCCAAATTCACTTGCATTCTTTTGTAAGCTGGTATATTATCAAATTCTTCTAAATCATTTACTTTATTGGAGAATTTATAATTAAAACTCTTCATTTTCGACATTCTAGATTGTGTGTGTTTTTGCAATTCAGAAATAGTCAGATCTAAGGGAGAAACTTCCTTCGCATCCACCACTGCTTGTTGACGCACTACTTTTGGAGCTTCGGTTCTAACTTCAAACTGAACTTCGTCGTCTATTTTTTCTTCTTTTACTGGTTTTTTAGCCTTTGTTAAACTCTCCTCTAAGTCATTATAATCATCCAAGGTATAATGGACAATCTCCTCTTCYACCTGYCTCATAACAGGAGCAGGAATTGGAGTTGGAACAGCCACAGGAGTTGGAGCAACAACCTGAATAGGTTCTGGCGCAACTACTTCTATTTCTCTTATTTCAGGAGTYGTRGCTACAATTGGATTTTCTACAACTTTAGTTATTGGTAAGTCAAAAGTAAGACTTGTCTGTTGCACCACTTCTGGAGTAGCGACTATCTTTTTTGATGCTTTTCTAAGTTCTTGGGGAACTATATTGGTAATTACAAAATCATCTTCGTTCACTATTTCCGCTACCACCTCGTCATAAACAACTGTTACATTGCGAATCACTTCAGATGTTGGAATTAAAGAAATCTCTTGCATTTCCGCTTCATCAAACAATTGATGAACAATAGGTGCATTTGGCATAGGAACTTCTTCCACAATAGCCTTAGGCGTTGTTTTTGGAGTTGCAATTGGCGTATTTATAGGCGTACTTATAGGTGTACTTATAGGTGAACTAATTGGACTTTCCTTTGTGAAATTATAGGTAACTCCTTGGTTTTCCTCCAAGGTATGAATTATTTTTTTTGCCTCAACATTAGAAATTTCATGTTGTTGATCCTGATTAAATCCAGTCGCAACTATGGTTACTGCAATCGCATCACCCAAGGTTTCGTCTTCACCAACCCCCATAATAATGTTCACATTAGACTTGGCTTCATCTTGAATAAAATCATTGATTTCTCCAATTTCATCAATCGTAATTTCGTCAGATCCACTTACAATTAACAACAATACATTTTTAGCACCGGTAATTTTATTATCATTCAACAACGGAGAATCCAAGGCACTAGAAATAGCAACTTCTGCTCTATTTTCACCCGAAGCCGTAGCAGAACCAAGGATAGCTGTTCCACTATTAGACAAGACGGTTTTCGCATCTCTAAGGTCAATATTTTGTGTGTAATGATGGGTAATTACTTCAGCAATTCCTTTGGCAGCAGTAGACAACACTTCATCCGCTTTAGAGAACCCCGCTTTAAATCCTAAATTACCATAAACTTCACGTAATTTATTATTATTAATCACCACAAGAGAATCAACATAACCTCTCAAGGTTTCTATCCCTTCAATGGCTTGGTCGTTTCTGCGCTTCCCTTCAAAAGAAAACGGCATGGTTACAATACCAATGGTTAATAAATCCATTTCTCTGGCAACTTTAGCAATTACTGGCGCAGCACCTGTTCCAGTACCTCCACCCATACCAACCGTCAAAAAGACCATTTTAGTATGCGTACCAAGCATCATTTTAATATCCTCAATACTTTCCATTGCAGCTTCCGCTCCAACTTCCGGATTTGCACCCGCACCAAGTCCTTCTGTCAAAGAAACACCCAGTTGAATTTTATTGGGAACTGAACTACTGGCCAAAGCTTGAGAATCTGTATTACAGATTACAAAATCTACTCCATTAATTCCTAGGGAATACATGTGGTTAACGGCATTACTACCTCCACCACCTATTCCGATGACCTTGATTACATTTGATTTATTCTTCGGTAAATCAAATGAAATGTTGTTARAATTTGTGCTATCCATAATGCTAATTTATTCTGCGTTGTCTAAAAAATCACGAAATTTATCAAACCATTTATCAAAAAACGGTTTTCTAACTACCTTACTCTCTCTAATTATTTCTTCTACTTTTTCTTCTTTCTTTTCGTCTGCCATCTGCTCTTGAGCACGTATGGCATTGATTCTCTGGGCTACTTTCTCTCTTTCTTGTCTCACTTCAACATCTCTCAATCCATTCATTAACAAGCCTACTGCAGTAGCATATTGAGGACTTGACAAACTCTCGTCAGATCCACTGGCTAAATGTTCGTTTGGATAACCAATTCGCGTATCCATTCCGGTAATATATTCTACCAATTGCTTGATATGTTTTAACTGTGCCCCTCCACCTGTCAATACAATTCCTGCAATTAATTTTTTCTTTGGTTCATCATAACCATAGCCTTTTATCTCAGAAAAAACTTGTTCTATAAYTTCGACTACACGCGCATGAATTATTTTTGATAAGTTTTTTAAGGTGATTTCCTTAGGGTCACGACCTCTCAATCCAGGAATAGAAACAATCTCGTTGTCTTTATTTTCTCCTGGCCATGCCGAACCAAACTTAGTTTTTAATAATTCTGCTTGCTTTTCTATAATAGAACAGCCTTCTTTTATATCTTCTGTAATTACATTTCCTCCAAAAGGAACTACGGCGGTATGCCTGATAATTCCATTTTTAAAGATAGCTAAATCTGTAGTTCCACCTCCTATATCAATCAACACTACACCTGCTTCTTTYTCCTCTTCGCTCAACACCGCCTCTGCAGATGCCWAGGGCTCCAAGGTAATTCCTGCCAATCCTAAACCAGCACTTTTTACACAGCGTCCAATRTTTCTAATAGAAGAAACCTGTCCTACCACTAAGTGAAAATTAGCTTCCAATCTYCCTCCGTACATTCCAATAGGTTCGGTAATTTCTGCCTGACCATCTACCTTGAAATCCTGTGGTAATACATGGATAATTTCCTCTCCCGGTAACATCACCAATTTATAAACTTGACGTTCTAAAAGTGTAATATCATCCGCACTAATCACTTCCTCAGGATYAGCTCTACTGATATAATCGCTATGTTGAATACTTCTAATATGTTGCCCAGCAATCCCTACCACGGCCTCATTTATATTTAATCCAGATACCGCAACAGCTTCATCCACTGCTTGCTGAATAGACTGAATTGTCTGCGTAATATTATTTACAACTCCTCGGTGGACACCCAAACTTTTAGCCTTCCCCATCCCGAGCATTTCAATTTTTCCATGTTCATTTTTCCGCCCAATCATTGCTACAATCTTAGTTGTACCAATGTCCAATCCTACTGAAATATCATTGTGTTCCATAACTTATCTTTTTGTACACACAACTTGATTGTTGTATTTTAAATTTATCACTGAATATTTATCTATACTTTTATCAGCCAATGTCTTTTTAAAAAACACATTCAGTTTGCTGATTTTCTCTTCTACCTTTATCACTTTTCCAAATTGAACTCGTTGTTTCCCAACACGCAATTGCAATTCGTATTCTTTATCTTTCTTTTTTTGAATCCCCACTATTTGCTGTTTCAAAAAAGCATCACTTTTAATGGCCATTACTAATTTGTACACATCCTTAAAATCGGCGGTATCTATACCTCCTGTAACTAGTAAAACACGGGCTGAATAATTAGACGATAATGGCATTTTTTGCCCTAATCTATCCAAATAAAAACTTCCTTTACTACTCAAAACTCTAGCAATCGGCTTGCGCTGTCTTACTTTAGTTACAAATTCATTATCCACCGTTAGATAACTCATTGCGCTCTCGACCATTGGATGCTGCAAAACTTTTGATTCCAAACCTTGTAAATCTACTACAGATTTTGCTTGTTTGTCTACTGTTTTGCCATTTTGTTTTAACAATTTATCAACCATTCCATAATTCATGAATAGATTCTCTCCATCCTCGAATATAACCGTCACTTTATCAACAGGTCTACCTTCGTTTTTATGGTTTGAAAAACCGACCAGCACCATCAAAAATAGTACTAATAAAAACCCTCTCACGTATGTCCAATTTACTTTCATACGTTCAATACTTTTACAACCTTATTAATTGTTACGCTAATATCTCCTGCCCCCATCATAACAAGGACATCTACAGCTTCTTTTTGTATTTCTGCTAACAAATTTTCTTTGTTTACTAATTTTTTAGATTCCATGCAAACCTTATGCAACAGCCACTCGGAAGTAATTCCTTCCATTGGTAATTCCCTTGCTGGATATATATCTAGTAGCAACAAATGGTCAAATCTTGCCAATGCCTGTGCAAAATCATCAGAAAAATCCTTGGTTCTACTGAATAAATGCGGCTGAAAAACGGCCATTATTGTTTTGTTGGGATACATTTCCCTCACAGCATCTGCTACGGCATTTATTTCGGTTGGATGATGAGCATAATCATCGATCAATACAAAATCATCCCTTTTTATCTTATAAGTAAACCTACGCTCAATTCCTTTAAAACTTAAAAAAGCATTTACTATATCCTTCGGAGCAATTCCATATTGATGAGCCATAGCAAAAGCTGCCAAACTATTCAATACATTATGCCTTCCCGGTAAGTCAATTTGAACATCCCTAACTGTTGCGTCAGACATCACAATATCAAACTGGTATTTACCATCGATTACCTTAATATTTCTAGCGCTATAATCTGCATCTTCCTCAATCCCGTATGTTAAACCACTAATTGGCAATCCCTTTTTAACAATCAATACTTGCGAAACCTTGTCTGCAAATTGTTTAAAAGTAGCCTCAAGTGCTTCTCCAGAACCATAAATATCCAAATGATCCGCATCCATAGAGGTAATACAGGCAATATTTGGCGATAAATGTAAAAATGAACGGTCAAATTCGTCCGCTTCCACTACACTCACTTCTGTGCCTCCCAAAATTAAATTGGAGTGATAATTTTCTGAAATACCTCCTAAAAATGAGGTAGCATTCGTATTACAAACTTCCATCACATGCCCTAGCATCGTAGACGTAGTTGTTTTTCCATGAGTTCCAGCCACCGCTAAACAAATGGACTCCTTAGTGATTAATCCTAATAATGCAGCGCGTTTTAAAATAGTAAAACCTTCCTTTTTAAAATACACTAACTCTTTATGACCTTCAGAAACAGCCGGCGTATAAACCACCAAACAATGCTCTTTATCTAAAAAATCCGCATTTATTTCAGAGATATCATCTATATAATGTACAGAAATACCAGCTTCCACAAGCTTTTTCGTCAATTCCGTTTCCACACGATCATAGCCAGCCACAGCCACATTGTTTGCGTTAAAATAACGCGCCAATGCACTCATGCCGATACCACCGATACCTACAAAATAAACGCTATGTACCTGATTTAAATTCATTAATTAACTCTTATTAATTTTTCTATTTCGTCCACAATTAATTTTGTGGCATTAGGCAATGCTAATTTTTTTATATTTTCTGATAATTGTACTTGCAATTGTTGATCGTCCAACAGGTCTCCAAATACTTTTTCAAATTGTTCTTTCTCCTTTTCTGGCAATAACAATGCAGCATGATGCTTTACAACGGCCATCGCATTTTTAGTTTGATGATCCTCCGCTACATTCGGCGACGGAATAAACAACACCGGCTTCCCTACAATACACAATTCCGATATGGAACCAGCTCCCGCCCTACTAATAACAAGGTCGGCTGCTGCAAAAGACAAGTCCATTTTATTTAAAAACGCATGTACTTGAACTCCCGGATGCTGATTGTATTTTTCGTACTGATCAATATACAAAGACCCTGCTTGCCAAATTAACTGCACATCCCTCTTTTGGAATAATTCCAATTGTGAGGCGATTAATTTATTCACTTCTCTAGCACCTAAACTCCCTCCTAAAACCAAGACTGTTTTTTTAGACGGATCTAATTTAAAAAAAGCCAATGCCTCTTCTCTTTTAGAACTAATATCTAATAAATCCTGACGTACAGGATTTCCTGTTTTAATTATTTTATCTGTTGGGAAAAATTGTCCCAAACCATCGTAAGCCACACATATTTTATTTGTAATCTTACTCAATAATTTGTTCGTAATTCCCGGATATGAATTTTGCTCTTGCACCAATGTTTTAATTCCCATTTTTGCCGCAACAAACAAGGTAGGTCCACTTGCAAATCCACCTGTACCAATAACTATTTGTGGCTTGAATTTCTTAACAATCCAAAATGCCTTCCACACACTACTTATCAATTTAAAAGGAAACAGCAGATTTTTTAAGGTCAATTTACGTTCAACCCCTGTAATCCAAAGTCCTTTTATTGGATAGCCTTCCTTCGGCACTTTTTCCATTTCCATACGCCCTTTTGCTCCTACAAACAAAATATCTGCATTTGCATAACGCTTTTTTATCTCGTTCGCTATGGACACCGCTGGGTAAATATGCCCTCCGGTTCCTCCTCCACTTACTATTATTTTAACCGATTGCTTCATGCAGTACTTCTAAAGGGTTTTCTAATGATGGGTCTATATGCTCTACATCTGTTTCCGTATCCAACAGTTCGTGTTTAGACGATGAAACACTCAATATAATTCCAAACGACAAACAAGTCATCCAAATAGAGGTTCCTCCACTACTTATAAAAGGAAGTGTTTGTCCAGTTACAGGAAATAGATTTGTAGCCACTGCCATATTTATCATTGCCTGAAAAATAATAGGCAAACCGACCCCTAACACGAGTAAAGTTCCAAAAATAGTTTTGGCACTTTTTGCAATCACCAATATCCTGACCAGTAAAATCACATATAACAAAATGGTTGTTAAGCCACCCAAAAGTCCAAATTCTTCGATAATAATTGCGAATATAAAATCTGAAGAAGATTGCGGTAAAAAGTTTTTCTGAATACTTTTCCCAGGTCCTCTTCCATAAAAACCACCGGTTGCGATCGCAATCTTAGCTTTTGTTACTTGGTAACCTTCTACTTTATCATTTGAAAAATCATCTATTCTACTTATYSRMRTMKCCANKMKMKTKRGCATTGCATCCGGAAATGCTTTTGCTATCAATACAAAAAACGCCAAGGAAAGTACTCCCATACCAACGATTGCTCCTAATTGTTTTAAGGGATAACCACCTAAAAAAACAACCAATAAAACAAGCATAAAAACGATGGCCGTGGTTGAGAAATTAGCAGGTAAAATAAGGCCTAATACAAGTCCCACTGGAATCCATAAATAAATAAAAGACTCTTTAAAGTCAATTACAGCTTCCTTTCTCCTCGCTAAATATCTAGCTACATAAATCATCAGAACAACACTTGCAAAAGTAGACGTCTGAAATGTCATCCCTACCACAGGAATTCGAATCCATCTACTGGCATTTGCGCCCCCTATTAAGGTTCCTTGCGCCAAGGTAAACAGCAACAATAAAATCACAAAGGGTAATAAAATAACCGAACCACCACTAAAAAAACGATAGGGTATTTTATGCACTCCATACATAATAACAAATCCTAAAACTAACAACATGGCATGCTTAAACAATGCTGCATAAGGAGAACTAGCCGCCCCTGCAACATATACCAAATTGGTACTTGCACTAAATACGGGCGCAAAAGAAACAACGGCTATTAAAAAAATAGTCATCCATAACCCTTTGTCTCCTTTAAAATTTTTTAAAATTTGTGTCATTTATAAATTTCGTACTGCTATTTTAAATTTATCTCCTCTATCTTCATAATTTTCGAACAAGTCAAAACTCGCACAACATGGGGACAAC
Source organism: Flavobacteriaceae bacterium (assembly GCA_002401105.1). Lineage (GTDB taxonomy): Bacteria > Bacteroidota > Bacteroidia > Flavobacteriales > Flavobacteriaceae. The sequence continues at coordinate 33,141 of NVSD01000008.1, forward strand.
AACACCGTATCTCCTTCATCTGCAATTTTAGCCGCTACTTTAACAGCCTCTTCCGCACCTAATGTCTCCACTATTAAATCCACTACATTTCCAAAGGTTTCCTTAATCTTTGTATTATCAACTCCCAAGCAAACAATTGCTTTTACTTTTTCACGTACCAAAGGCATCAAATCAAAATAATCGTTTCCTTTGTCCACACCTCCGACAATCCAAACCGTTGGTGTTTTCATACAATCAAGCGCATAATATGTTGCGTTTACATTGGTTGCTTTAGAATCGTTCATATACGATACACCTCTCACTTTTTTTACTGGCTCTAATCGATGTTCTACACCTTCAAAATCCTCCAAGCTCTCCCTAATGCTTTGCTTTCTCACCTTCATCAATTTAGCCGTCATAGCCGCAGCCATAGCGTTTTTTGTATTGTGTTTTCCCTGTAATGCTAACGTTTTTATATCCATTATTACTTCTTCGCTGTTAAGCTTTATAATTAGTTCTTGACCTTTTAAAAATACTCCTTGTTCCACTTCTTTCACTAAAGAGAAAGGGAGTAATCTGGGTCTTATTTTATTTTTTGACAACCATGAGGCAATGACAACGTCATCCCCATCATAGATGAGATAATCTTTTTCTGTCTGATTTTTAGTGATTCGAAATTTAGATTCGACATACGCATTAAAATCATAATTATATCGGTCCAGATGATCTGGTGATATATTTGTTATGATGGCAATATGTGGTGCAAAATCCACAATACCATCCAATTGGAAACTACTCAATTCTACYACGTAATTTTCCGCTTTAGAAAGGGAAATTTGCTCTGCAAAACTAGCTCCAATATTTCCTGCTACACTTACATCCAATCCTGCTTTTGACAACACATGATGCGTTAATAATGTAGTGGTTGTTTTCCCATTAGACCCTGTAATTCCAATAACGGTTTCCTTGCAATACCTCGCTGCAAATTCTATTTCAGAAATTACAGAAACTCCTTTTTTCAGTAATAAAACCACAATAGGTACACTTTCTGGAATCCCTGGACTCTTCATCACTACATCCGCCTCTAAAATTTTAGTTTCGGTATGTTTTTCTTCTTCAAAAGCAATGTCATTTTTAGACAACACAGCCTTGTAATTTTCTTTTATAATACCGTAATCCGAAACGAACACATCATAGTTCATTTTTTTCGCTAAAAGAGCCGTTCCTACGCCACTTTCTCCTCCGCCAAGAATTACAATTTTTTTCATTTTTATCTCAATTTCAATGTTACAATACTCAATACTGCTAACATAATTCCGATAATCCAAAATCGGGTTACTATYTTACTCTCATGGTATCCAGATTTTTGAAAATGATGGTGTATAGGCGCCATCTTAAAAATTCGTTTTCCTGTACCGTATTTCCTTTTGGTATATTTAAAATAACTCACTTGCATCATCACCGAAACAACTTCTACAAAAAAGACACCTGCTAACAAAGGAATTAGCATTTCCTTACGTACCGCAATTGCCAATACAGCAATAATACCTCCTATAGTTAAACTCCCAGTATCACCCATAAAAACCTGAGCAGGGAATGTATTGTACCATAAAAAACCAATTAAAGCTCCCATAAAGGCCGCTATAAAAATGGTCATTTCACCAGAATTAGGAATATACATGACATCCAAATAATTGGCCAGCAAAATATTACCAGACACAAAGGTAAACACACCAATTGCCAAGACTATTATTGCCGACGAGCCTGCCGCTAAACCATCTATTCCATCTGTCAAATTGGCTCCGTTTGAAACCGCTGTAATAATAAAAATTACAACAGGAATAAATATAATCCAAGCATACGACTGATAATTATCCCCTAAAAAAGACAAAACATCCGCATAGTCAAATTCATTATTTTTAATAAATGGAATTGTTGTTTTGGTTGACCTGTGTGCCTCTCCAAAAACTTCCGTTCTCCCTGTCTCAACATTTACCACTGGAGTTTCCAGTTTATCCTTCATAGTAACATCGGGATGAAAAAACAACATAGAACCAACAATCAAACCTAGACCTACTTGACCTAAAATTTTAAAACGTCCTTTTAAACCGTCTTTATCTTTCTTAAACACCTTAATATAATCATCAATAAATCCGATTAAACCCATCCACAAAGTGGTGATAATCAAAATGATGATATAAATATTCTCCAACTTCGCAAACAACAACACTGGAATTAAGGTGGAAAATATAATAATCAAACCACCCATAGTTGGCGTTCCTGCTTTCTCTACCTGTCCTTTTAAACCAAGGTCACGCACGGACTCTCCAACTTGCATACGTTGTAGATAATCAATCACTCTACGACCATAGATTGTAGAGATTAATATCGAAACAACAAAAGCCATGGCCGATCTAAATGTGATGTATTGAAACACCCCAGCGCCTGCCAAATTGTAATGTGAATCTAAATAATTAAATAAATAATATAACATCTTATTTCTTTAGTTGATTTAATAATTCCGTGACCGTCTCATAGTCATCAAAATGACTTTTAACTCCATTTATATCTTGGTAATTCTCATGTCCTTTACCAGCAATYAAAATAATATCACCAGAAACGGCCATTTTACAAGCTGCTTTTATCGCTTGTTTTCTATCCGCTATCACTAATGTTTTATTTAGGTATTGTCCTTCTACCCCTGCTTSAATCTCTTCAATAATCACTGCCGGATCTTCTGTCCTCGGATTGTCAGAAGTAAAAATTGCCTGATCACTCATCTGAGCTGCAATTGCTCCCATTTTTGGACGCTTGCTYTTATCTCTATCTCCACCACAACCTACTACCGTCAGTACATTTTCCTTTCCAGTTCTAATACCTTCAATGGTTTGCAGTACATTTTTTAAAGCATCTGGGGTATGTGCGTAATCTACAATTACCGTAATCCCAGAGGCCGAAACCATATGTTCAAATCTACCAGAAACACTCTCTAGGTTACTGATTAGTTTCAAGGCTTCCAATGCTTCCATCCCCAGCAATTGTGTCACTCCAAATATGGCCAACAAATTATAACCGTTAAACTGACCAATTAATTTTGACCACAATTCCTGCTGATTCATCACTAACAACATGCCCGAAAAAGAACTTTCCAATATCTTTCCTTTAAAATCGGCCAATGTTTTTAATGCGTAGGTATGTTTTTTAGACTTCGAATTTTGCAACATAAACAGTCCATTTTTATCATCGGAATTCACCAACGAAAACGCTGYTTTAGGCAAGTTATCAAAGAATATTTTTTTAATATCTCGGTACTCTTTAAATGTATTGTGATAGTCTAAATGATCGTGTGTTAAATTTGTAAACACACCTCCTTTAAACGCTAGGCCTACCGTTCTTTTCTGATGAATTCCATGAGAACTCACTTCCATAAAACAATATTCACATCCTTGCGTTACCATCAATCTTAGATACTTATTAATAGCCAAAGAATCAGGTGTTGTATGTGAGGTATTATAGCTAGTATTATTTACCACAATTTTTATGGTAGACAATAAACCAACTTTATAACCAGCATCTTTATAAAGTGAAAACAATAAGGTAGCGATGGTTGTTTTTCCATTTGTTCCTGTAACTCCTACCAATTGTAATTCTTCGGAAGGGTTTCCATAAAAATTAGCAGCCATCACCGCCAAAGCAGCAGCAGCATCCCCTACCTGAACATAGGTAACGTGTTCCAATAATAATTCCGGAACCACCTCACAAATAATTGCCACAGCTCCCCTTTTAATAGCATCGTCTATATAAGCATGTCCGTCCACTACTGTACCACGCTGCGCCACAAAAACGTAATTTTGAAGCACCTCTCTTGACGAAAAAGAAATCGCTTTGATTTCCACTTCATCATCGCCAATAATTTGGACAATTTCTACAGATTTTACTATGTTTTTTAACACTTTCATTAAGCCACTTTTAAATATATTGTTGCTCCTTTTTTTATTTTATCACCCACTTTAATAGACTGACCTTTTACGGTTCCAACTCCATCAATTCTAACCTTTAATCCTAAATTTTCAAGAATAGGAATGGCATCCATACCAGCCATTCCTATAACCTTTGGGATTTTACTAAATGCTTGTTCTGACTTGCTATCAAATTTTTGATAAGACCTCTGAACATTTGTAAAACGAGGGGTTGTTTTATCGACTTCATCTATAATATAATTAGATGTATATATTTTTTGAGCAATATCCTTAAATACAGGTCCTGCTACATCTGCACCATAATAACCAGATTTTCGAGGCTTATAAACCATCACATAACAGGTGTATTTTGGATTTTCTGCAGGAAAAAAACCTGCAAAAGATGCTGAATACGCTCTTCTCTGCCCTTTTTTCCAATATTCTACTTGCGCTGTCCCGGTTTTACCCGCCATTGAAAAACTAGGTGAATACAAACTTTTACCCGTTCCTCTTTTCACTACGTTTTTTAAAATTTCTTGAATTTTACGTATCGTTTCCTTAGAACATATGGCATCATTTATCACCTCGGACTCAAACATAGTATGCGTTAACCCTTGGGCTGACAGCTCTTTTACAAATCTCGGTTTTACCATTTTTCCATTATTTGCAATGGCATTATAAAAAGTTAACACTTGCATAGGCGTCATTGAAACCTCGTAACCATAAGACATTTGCGCCAAAGACAATCCACTCCATAAGGAATCTTTAGGACTCGGAATAATAGCCAAACCTTCCCCTTTCATATGCAAACCTAATTTTTTATCTAGATCCATATCTCGCAACCCTTGCACAAACTTTGAAGGATTGGATTTATAATGTTTTTGAATTAACTTAACAATTCCCACATTGGACGAAACCTCTATAACTCTAGCTGCTGATATTTTTCCATATCCTTTACGGTTAGAATCTTTAATGGTGTGATTTTTTACACGAAAAGTCCCACCCTGAGTATCCACTACAGAAGCAGTATCAATAAGACCATCTTCCATCCCTACCATTAAAGCCGCCAATTTAAATGTAGACCCAGGCTCATAGGAAGCTCCTACCGCATAATTTAAGCGTTCGTAATATTTACCATTTCTTCCTCGTCCCAAATTGGATATTGCTAAAATATCTCCAGATTTAGTATCCATTACAATAGCACAACCATGGTCTGCATCGTGTTTTTCCAACTGACGCAATAATGAGTGATGCGTAATATCCTGAATATTTATATCTAAAGTTGTTAAGACATCCAATCCGTCTACAGGTTCTCTTTCATTATTATCATTAATAGGCCTCCACTGCCCTTTGGCAATTTTTTGCTTTTTACGAATTCCCGTTTTTCCTTTTAAATATTTGCGATAAGCTCCTTCAATCCCAGGCGCCCCTCTATAATCATCATAACCAATAAAACGTTCTGCAATTTTCCCTAAAGGTCTAGCTCGTACACTGGATTGTTCTGCAATAAATCCTCCTCCATACACACCTAATTTAAAAATAGGGAAACGCCTCATTTTCATATAGTCGTTATACCCAATATTTCTAGTAATAAACAAATAGCGATTTCTACTTGCACGTGCTTTTCTTATTTTTTTTTCCCAAGCTCTTGGAGTGTTACCTAACATTTTCGACAATTCCTTCGCCAAATTAGCTACATTTTCTTCAAACTTTTCTAATTGTACAGCTACAGGGTCCATGCGGATTTCAAACTTAGACATAGAAGTAGCCAATAAACTACCATCAGCAGCAAAAACATTCCCTCTATTAGCATATACAGTATCTCTTTTTACATAGATTTTTTCAGCAAGACTGCGGTATTTATCACCCTCATTAATTTGAATTGCGGTCATTTTATAAATAATCAGCATCAAGAAAAGCACCATTCCAATGGAAACGATGATTAGCTTATTTACAATATCTTTTTTTTCTACTGCCAATTTATTGTGCTGTTTTATCTATTACTCTAATAAGTATTGGTGGTACCACACTTGGTCCCAATCCTAAAGTATCTACTCTTTTTTTGATTCCAGACTCTAATCTTAATTGCATAGAAATAGTTCTAGTATCTACAAAATATGCTTGCAATTCTTTAATCTCCTTATTTAGCTTGGCAATTTCCATCACCTTAGCATCTGAACTGTGAGAACTAGAAATCATTATTAAAATTAATATCACAACAAAAAAGATAACACGCCAATTTCGCATACCCTCTTCTTCTGTTAAAAATTTACCTTTTAACACATTAAAAAACCAGTTATTGATCAATGCTATTAACTTTTAGTTGCTATTCTTAATTTGGCACTACGCGCCCTGTTATTTTTTGCRATTTCTTCTTTTGTAGGAATTATAAGTTTTCCCACTTTTTTCATCGGRACCTCAACGTTTCCAAAAAAGTCTTTCTCAGGCAAGCCATCAAATTTACYGTACTGTATAAACCTTTTCACTAACCGATCCTCTAAAGAATGGTATGAGATTACACTCAACCTTCCCGTATCTGTTAGAATTAAAGGCATCTGTTTTAAAAAGTCTTTTAACACTTCTAACTCCTGATTTACCTCTATACGTACTGCTTGATAGATCTGAGCTAAAATTTTATGTTCTTTACTCGCTGGTAAAAATTGCTTTAAAGCCGATTTTAAATTAAAACTTGTCTTTATAGGAGCAACAGATCGCTCTTCTACAAGTTTTTTTGCGATGGCTCTATTATTACGCAACTCTCCATATTGAAACAGTACGTTTGCTAAATCCTCCTCCGAGTATGAATTGATTACTTTAAAAGCAGACAATTCGCTCTGTTGATTCATTCGCATATCCAAATCACCATCAAAACGGGTAGAAAATCCACGCTCCGAAGCATCAAATTGATGAGATGACACACCTAAATCCGCCAACACACCATCCACTTGTCTTATGCCGTAAAAACGTAAGAATCGTTTTATATTTTTAAAATTTTCCTCTATTAAAATAAAACGATCATCGTCTATCTTATTAGCTACTGCATCCGGATCCTGATCAAAGGCAAACAATTTACCATCTGGACCTAAACGATTCAAAATTTCTTGAGAATGCCCACCTCCACCGAAGGTCACATCTACATATATTCCTGACGGCTTAATATCCAAGCCATCTATACTTTCTTTTAATAATACTGGATTATGATACATCTTCTCCAAAATTTAAATTTCCCATTACTTCTTCGGCCAAATCACCGAACCCCTCATCATCATTAATAATCGCCTCATACTTGTCTTTATCCCAAACCTCTATTTTATCGTTCTGACCTATCAAAACAATATCTTTAGAAATTCCAGAAAACAACATTAAATCTTTTGAAATCAAAAAACGCGTAGACGAATCTAAATCTACTTTTTTAATCCCTGCCGTCAATTTACGCACGAACATGTCATTTTTCTTTACAAACCTATTCAGTTTCCCAACTTCTTTCATCACCACATCCCATGACTTTTTTGGATACAAATCCAAACACTCGGCAAATATGCCTCGCTTCAACACAAAGCCATCTTCCAACACGTCAGCCA
>NVSD01000009.1 GCA_002401105.1 Flavobacteriaceae bacterium
ATTATATGTATAACATAAGTCAAATCTAATATTAATTAAAATAATATCCAAAAAAAAACGTACAATTAACGCTTACAAAACAACTGATTCATAAACATAGGTTTACATTAAAAAAAACGGCTTAAAAAATGTCTTAATTAATAGGTATATGCATGGAATCCGGAGAAAATCACAGCTGATTTTTATTTGGTTTACTGTAAAAAATACTGTAATTTTGACAATATGTTATACATAATAAGGTTTCTTAAACTCCAAATAAAAGAATTACACGAGACATAGCATCTTATCAAGTACAAATAAAACGTTCAAAAGACACTAAAATCAGCTGATCATTAGCAGCTATAAAAAACGAGTAATCAGCATATGAAACATACAGCAAGACCTTATGTATTGCAGGAAACCAATTGGAAATCTGTAAAAAACGAAAAATACCAAGTAGCCATACTTCCTTGGGGAGCTACAGAAGCACACAATTACCACCTTCCCTATGGAACAGACAATATCCAAGCAGAGCACGTGGCTATTGAAGCTGCAAAATTAGCTTGGAAGAAAGGAGCAAAACCTATTGTACTTCCTACCATTGCATATGGAGTAAATACGGGGCAAATGAATGTTTCTTTATGTATGAATATGAATCCAAGTACGCAACATGCCATTATCAGAGACATTGTACAAGTACTAGATTATCAAAACATTCGCAAATTAGTGATTGTAAATGCCCATGGAGGAAATATTTTTAAGCAAATCATCAGAGAATTGAGTTTAGAATACCCCAAGGTTTTTATCTGCTCTCTTAACTGGTGGCAAATCACCGATACGACAAAATATTTTGATGAACCAGGTGATCATGCCGGTGAATTAGAAACCGCCGTAATGATGCACTTAACCCCAGAATTGGTATTACCTCTTGAAGAAGCAGGCGATGCAAATTCCAAATCTTTTAAAATAAAAGGGTTGAAACAAGGCTGGGTATCCGCACAACGTGAATGGACAAAAATAACAGAAGACACAGGGGTTGGAAACCCTAAAATGGCCACTGCCGCCAAAGGTGTTACCTTTTTAAACGTAGTCATTGGAATGATTGCTTCGTTTTTTGAAGAACTACACCATGCGGACTTGGATGATATGTATGAATAAAAACTGGTGACTGGTGACTGGTGAAAAATAATTAAAACAATAGTAAACTTATACAAGATGAAAAAAATAACCCTACTACTCTTAATGGCATGTTCTGTTGGAGCATTTGCACAAAAAGGAAACCATAAAATTGCAAAAGGCGTAAAACAATACCAAGACTTATTCAATGCCACTGACAACGATGACATCGCTTGTTACAGAATCCCGGCCATTGTAACYGCTCCTAATGGAGATTTAATTGCTGCAATTGACGAACGAGTTCCTTCTTGTGGRGATTTAAAATGGAGTAAMGAYATTAATATTGTTATCAGAAGAAGTAGCAATAAYGGAAAAAAATGGTCTRAAATAGAAACAGTRATTGATTTYCCATTAGGAAAATCTGCCTCTGACCCTTCTATGATTGTMGACATGGAAACTAAGGAGATTTTTATGTTTTAYAACTAYATGAACTTAGATACGGAAAAAGACATTTACTATTTACACATGATAAAAAGTGCAGACAACGGATTAACATGGTCTGAACCTGTAGATATCACCAAACAAATAGCAAAACCGGAATGGCATAMAGAYTTTAAATTCATCACTTCAGGTCGTGGTATCCAAACACGTAGCGGAAAATTACTTCATTGTATGGTGAATTTAAATAGCGGTATGCACTTATTTGCAAGTGATGACCACGGTAAAACTTGGTATTTTATTGACACGCCTATCAAACCGGCAAACGAATCTAAAATAGTAGAATTGGCCAACGGAGAATGGATGGTTAACGCAAGAGCTAACGGAAAAGGATTGCGTTATGTACATGTTTCTTCTGACGAAGGAAAGACTTGGGAAACCAGAGCAGATGAGCAACTAATAGACCCAGGATGTAATGGAAGTATCATTCGTTATACAGCCATTGAAGACGGATACAAGAAAAACCGTTTGTTATTTTCCAATGCAAAACGTAAAAAAGGACGTAAAAACATGACGGTACGTGTGAGCTATGACGAAGGAAAAACATGGACTGAAGGAAAAACTATTTACACTGGAGGTTCTGCATATTCATCATTAACGGTATTAAAAAATGGAGATATCGGCTTATTTTTTGAGCAAGATGGTTACAAGAAAAACCCTTTTGTAAGTTTCTCGTTAAAATGGTTGACAGACGGAGCAGACAACTACAAAAAACCGACTACAAAGAAAAAATAATTACAATTCACTTTTAATCTTCCCAAAAACCATTAGAAATAATGGCTATCGGGAAGATTTTTTTTATGCTACGTACATGTTCAAGTCTCTTGTCTATATTTTTTCATTTCTCGCTTTAGGAGAACTTATCAAATACTTTTTTGACATTCCCATCGCTGGAAACATCATCGCAATGATTTTAATTTTCACAGCTTTAAARCTWAAACTYATCAAATTATCAGATGTAAAACCCGCTTCTGACCAATTGATAAAATACATGGTGCTCTTTTTTATCCCTTATGGTGTCGGAATGATGGCTTATTACGAYGTACTTAAAGARAATTGGATTCCTATTATTTTYGCGACGCTCATYAGTACCGTAATCACACTYTAYSTAACAGCCATCACGCAACAAAAACTAGAGAAATAATGATTCACTTTTTCGAACTACCCGTTTTTGGTTTTTTTATCACCATTCTTAGTTTTTACCTAGCTCAACGTCTTAAACAACGWTTTAATTACATTTTACTAAACCCCGTTTTAATCGCTATTATTTCCATAATWGTGYTATTAGTACTGGTRGATATTAATTTTGACACCTACAATAATGGTGCTAAATACCTCAGCTTTTTCTTGAGTCCAACTATTGTTGCCCTTGGTGTATTATTCTATGAAAAATACGAACAGATAAAAAGTAACTTGAAGCCTTTTTTGACTGCTGTCGCCATTGGAGGAAGCATCAGTATAATCACCGTTACGGTACTCTCCATTCTTTTAAATGCACCAGAAATTATCACGCGTTCGCTGGCTGCTAAATCTGTCACCACACCTATTGCTATAGAAATCACAAAAATCATCCAAGGAATACCTTCTATTACTGCTGGTGTTGTTATTGCTGTAGGTATTTTCGGAAATGCTTTCGGTGTTGAAATCCTTAAATTTTTAGGCATCAAAAGTCTTACTGCCATAGGAACAGCTCTTGGAACAGCCTCGCACGGAATTGGAACAGCTCGCGCCATAGAAATAGACAAACTCGCTGGTGCTTATAGTGGACTTGCTATGTGTGTGAATGGCCTTATTACCGCAGTAATCACCCCATATATTGTTCTATTTCTACTCTCACAACTCTAACCTTTATTCTTATGAAACTAACCAGTACCCTTCTCCTCGCCTYTTGTCTGTTATTTAGTAGCATTGGAAATGCACAACACAGCCCAGAAAAACCGTTTTTTAAATCCACCGTTTTATTCAATCCTATGGAAGACGGAATGGGCTATCATAATTACAGAATYCCYTCACTTTTAACGACTAAAAAAGGGACRGTTTTGGCCATGATAGAAGGACGTATCGGTTTGAATTCTGACCATGCAAAAAATGATATTGTTTTAAAACGAAGCACAGACAATGGTARCACMTGGACTGCTGTTAAAGTCATYAAACATGCYGATGACAACGTGGTGATGAACCCCGTAATGGTACAAGCAGACAATGGAGACATCATCCTTTGCTACATCTACTTCCCTCAAGGGTATCACGCCAATAAAAGACATGGTATCCAACAAGTATCTCCTGGATTTAAAAAGAAACAGCTCCAAAAAATTTACATTACAAAAAGTAGCGATGAAGGAAAAACGTGGTCCAYTCCTCAAGACATCAGTCGCRTTRCAAAAAGCTCCAAAAAATCGCTGTACGCYATTTCTGGTCCTGGTATAGGCATCACTCTAAAACAAGGAAAACACAAAGGGCGCATCATTACCCCTATGAATGAAGCTTTTATAGCTAAAGGAAAACAATTCGGAAATAATTATGCCTTGTATTCGGACGACCATGGAAGTACTTGGAAACATGGAAACCCGATTCCAAGTTCAAAAAACGGGGAGACAGGTGGAAATGAAATACAAATGATTGAACTAGAAGATGGCAGTATTCTTTCTTCAAGTAGGACTAAAAAACACCGCTTATTTTCTAAGAGTACTAATGGCGGAAAATCATGGTCTCCACAATACGAACAAACCGACTTGCCGGACACCGGATGTATGTCGCCTATCCTAAAAATTAAAAACGCCACCCAAACCAATCCTGCCATTTTAATGCACATTGGAGTTACGGGCCGTGTAAAAGGCAGAAAAAGAGGAAATGCAATTATCTACCTCAGCTACGACCAAGGAACGAAATGGGAAGCCACTAAAACATTGCATAAAAACACGTTTGACTATAGCAGTTTAWCACTGCTAAAAAACGGAAACATAGGAATGCTTGCCGAATATGATTTCAACGGAGAACGTGCTACTATCAAATTTTGCGAATTCAATTTGGCATGGATACTTTCAGAAATCCCAAGCATCACCTTACATAAAAAAATCACAAAACCTAGTCATTATTTCAAGACCCATCCAGACCACAAGATTCCTGTGGACATGGTGATTCAAAAATTTAAAGTGGAATTAACGGCGGCTGTTCACAACAATACTGAAGCCCTTAGCTATCATTTTGAAATCTTACAAAAAAAGGGGAATGCTCACCTCATCGCAGCAGAAAACACAAGCGGTTTTTCAAAAAGAAATACAGCCACCTTTGTCGCAGATTGGTATGGAGAAAACTCCGTAAAAGTGACGACCAAGAACAGTGATGGAGAAATTATTGCAAGTACTACAGAACCTATATTCGTACATTTTTCACATGGACAATTGGCGGGTGGAGACATCAACAACTTAGATAAAAGGTATAAAAAGACAGCATATATTACAGGTAAAATCATTAACGATTCGCTTGTTTATAAGGGAATGCGTCATCTTCCTAGCGACATTTCCAAAGGAGATTTAAGGTACGAAGGGACAAAACACGGAGCATATGAGACTAAAGAACCGAGGGTATTAGTACTCAAAAACGGGCATTTAGTCGCCATTTATCACTWTCAAGTAAAAGGTAGTAACGATGCACCTCCGGGACTAAGCATGGTCATTACCMGAAGTACCGACAACGGAAAAACTTGGATAGATTCACAATTAYTRATGCARGAYATYAATGGTRTTGTYGCYTACGCCTCTATGGTRGAATGGCAAAACGAAGTGCATTGTTATTTTTCTGGAGGTCATCAAAGTCATCAATCTKCGGAYASYTACAAAGGCGTGTATAAAATAATTAGCAAGGACGATGGAAAAACATGGTCAACTCCCCGGAAAATGGATGCCATGACCAAACTCTTAACRAGTAAAATTGATACCATYGCYCCGAATCAATCACCTTCTACCAATGCACTTTCTATTCCTAATATGACATGGAARGGAAAGACAGCAGATGCATATATTGTTCCYTTTTATGTGTCWCCCATCAAGTTTCTGATTACATTGGATGGAGGTAGCACTTGGGATTTGTTTTATGATGAAACTAAATACCCTCAATTTTATAAAGAGTTGAACGAAATCTCTTGGGCCTTGTTAGAAGACCGCAGCATCTACATCGTTTCACGTAGACAAAGTAAAAAAGGYTATAAAAACGAAATGTTGATGGACTTAAAAGGGACTCCTACATTTTTAGGGCAACAAAGAAAAAATCACAAAGCGAGACGCTGTCATCAGGGAGCTGTGAAAATTGGAAGTGGCCCTTATAAAAATCGAATTGCGGTGGCCAGTAATTATAGTGRAGACAGAGAAGAGGCTACMATAGCCATTTCAAAAAGTCCCGATGCAGTACAATTTGACACCCGATATTTAACCAGTAATGCCGCCTGGGGRTATTGCCATATAGAYTGGAACCCMCAMGAAAAAGGATTTGTTCTTATCGGAGAGTCTGAACCTTTTGATGCCAATGAAAACGTAGTACCTATGGACGGAGGACCCGACAGAAACGAGCGTTTTTCGATTGAGTGTTTTACATTTAGTCCCGCATTTTATGAGACATTGGTTCCTGTAAATATGCATCAATAGATACTCTACAACTAAACAAGAGTAGTGTTTTAAGTATATATTATAGCAGAACAATACAAAATAGAGGTAGTTAGACCGCAAAAAACRATGGAACTTTGCGGTCTAAATATAAAAAATGAAWAATTCAAATACTACTAYATCAACAGATACAGTTGCAAAAAAATTGGTTGCAGCCGCCTATACTCCAATGCATTCGGATGGCAGCTTACACACAGAACTGGTTCCTAAATACCAACATTTTTTAATAAGAAATAAGGTTTCAGGAGTTTTCACCAATGGTTCTACGGCTGATTTTACGTCATTATCAGCAGCCGAACGTATGCAAATAACACAAGCATGGGCAGATTGTAAAACAGAAGCACTTTATGTGATAAACCACGTGGGTGATTTAAATATTAATACCGCCAAGGAGTTGGCCGCTCATTCGGTAGGGAAAGCAGATGCCATTGCTGTTATTCCACCGTTTTACTTTCACTTAAATAGTGTGGACTTATTAGTTGATTATTGCCAACAAATAGCTAAAAGTGCCCCAGAACTCCCCTTGTATTATTACCATATTCCTTCCTTAAGTAAAGCCAATTTTAAAATGATTGATTTTATTAAAAAGGTAAGTAAGGTGATCCCTAGTTTTGCCGGTATAAAATTTTCTTGCAACGACATTAACGATTTTAAGTTAACAAAAGACTTTGAAAACKGTARGTATGACATCCTTTTTGGYTGTGACGACATGTTACACACCAGCCTTTCTTTTAAYACGAATGGCTGGGTAGGTAGCACCTACAATCAACTAGCTCCTCTTTATAATAAAATCATATCTTTGACTAAAGAAGGAAACAACTCAGAAGCGAGTAAACTACAAGAGAAATCAGTAAAATTCATCCAACTTTTAGACAATAATGGTGGTTTTACAGGCGTAGGAAAAGGCTTTATGAAAGCTCTAGGAATGGATATGGGGCCTAGCCGATTCCCTCATAAAACAATTAGCGACCAAGAACTTGAAAAATTAAAACAACTTATAAAAGACGAAGGAATTCAAGACTATTTAAGCAATTAATAATGACAGACATTTACGAAATCATAGGGCAGATAGCTGCTATTTTAACCACGAGTTCTTTTGCACCACAAGTATATAAAACTTGGCGTGAAAAATCTAGTAAGGGAATATCACTTGCCATGTATGTGATGATATTTGTAGGAGTTGCATTTTGGCTCGTTTACGGCCTCCATATAAAAAGCACCCCTATAATTACAGCAAATATTGCCACAGAAATTATGGTAATTATGATGTTATATTTTAAATTTAAGTATCGCGAATAAAAATTAGGCCTCCTATATAACTACTGGGGGCTTTTCTATATTATACAAACGTCTCTTATAAGTACGGGGACTAAAACCGGTGTTAATTTTAAATTGTTTGTTAAAATTTGAGATGCTTTGATAGCCACTTTCAAAACAAATTTCGCTCATGGACAAATCCTTTTGCTGTAGCAACCTACAGGCTACCCCAATCCTATATTCGTTCAAATAAGAAACAAATGTCCGCTGGGTGATYTTTTTAAAATACCTACAAAACCCAGACTTGGTCATATTAGTTAAATCAGCCAAAATTTCTATTGTAATGTCATTCCCAAATTGCTCTTGAACATAGTGATACACTTTATTTATCTTCTCAAAATCATGGCCTCTAAATGCGGGATGATAGCCTACCGAACTAATAAGTTGATATTGTTTATTTTCCGATAAATCACCTAACAAACTCAATATTTTAAGCAAACCGGCAAGTGTTTGTTGATTTTCCACAATTTGGCTCATCATGTTAAACACAGCTTCACTATCAATATTTTTAAATAAAATTCCCCGATTTGAATCTTCGAACATTTTTACAATAGTTCGCAATTCCTTTCCCTCTAAAAAAGCCCCTTTCCAACGGTCTTGATGCAATTGAATAACGACAGAATGTGACATTCCTTTCTGTTTAAAATCACTGGTCCAAGCATGTGGAAGACTAGKACCTAACAAAAACAAATCTCCTTTTTTAAAAGACACTAATTTATCGCCAATTAAACAATTCCCTTGTCCTTCGTTTATCAAAGTCAATTCATATTCTGGGTGGAAATGGAACAAACCATCAAAATTAGGAATGATATTACTTTTGCCTATAAAAAGGCAATTTTCWTTAATTTCTATTTTTTGATACAATGGCCCCATTGACACAAAAATAWCCTATAATTATCATTATTAGCATCTTGACGGTTTATATTGTCTAAACATTTTATGTACTAAAAGTTACAACGCTGCAAACTAATTTAAGCAGGCATTTTCCGAATGACAGTTATGGSTTCTATAGCAACGAAATCAATCAAAAACACAATAAAAACAGTTATCAAAAAAATAGTATATTTGTTATGTTATACATAATACGACAACTATATCATGAAGAACTACCTGTCAATACTCAATCTATTTTTTATTTTCACATTCATTAGCTGTTATACAGCAATCGAAAAGCAAAAAACAAAAGAAAAACCCAACATTATAATAGTAATGGTGGACGATATGGGATTTTCAGACCTGAGTAGTTATGGAAGTGAAATAAATACTCCTAACATAGATAAATTAGCGACAAACGGCTTACAATTTACACAGTTCTACAATGCAGGTCGCTGCTGCCCATCTAGAGCTAGCTTGCTTACCGGATTGTATGCCCATAAAACAGGCTTGGGATATATGACAGCACAGGATTATGGAAAACCTGGTTACCGAGCAGACATGAATAACGAATGTGTGACCATAGCAGAAACACTCAAAGAAGCGGGTTATGGTACATATATGGCTGGGAAATGGCATGTGAATTTGAATTTTAAACCTGAGGAATCCAAACATAATTGGCCTTTGCAACGTGGTTTCGACAAGTTTTTCGGAACATTGATTGCCGCAGGAAGCTATTGGAATCCACTTACCTTGGTAGAAGGAAATGAATATGTACAAGCAAGTGATGATTTTTATTATACCGAAGCCATCACAGATAAATCCATTGAATATATAAAAAATCACGATACCTCTTCCCCCTTCTTTTTATACATGGCTTATACGGCACCACACTGGCCATTACATGCTAGAGAAGAAGCCATTGCCAAACATCGCGGGAAATTTAGCGAGGGCTGGGATGTGTTGCGTTCTAAACGTCATCAAAAATTAAAAGATTTGGGAATCATTCGCCACGATACGGCATTGCCTGAAAGAGATGAAAAAAACGAAGCTTGGGAATCTGTAGAAAACAAAGAATGGGAACAAACGCGAATGGAGGCCTATGCAGGTACCATCGAACATTTAGATATAGGTATTGGTAAATTAGTAGCCTCTCTAAAAAAACAAGGCAAGTTAGACAATACTATCATCTTTTTCTTATCTGACAATGGAGGAGACAAAACAGAACACATCAATGGAATGATAGGTAATTCTGGAAAACCGTGGAGCATTATGAATTATGTCCCAACCCACACTAAAAATGGAGAGTTGGTTATTTCTGGAGATTATCCAGGTGTCGCTTTAGGTGCAGACACCACCTATGGAGGCTACGGCTTAAAATGGGCCAATTTAAGTAATACTCCCTTTAAAAAATTCAAAACGTATATGCACGAAGGTGGTATATCGGCTCCATTATTAGTGCATTGGCCTGCAGGGATTAAAACTAAAAACGAACTCAGAAAACAACCTGCCCACATTATTGATATTATGGCTACTTGCTTGGATATAGCACAAGTGGACTATCCAAAAACCTTCAAAAACAATACGATTAAACCCATAGACGGAAAAAGTATGCTGCCTATTTTTAAGAATGATAGTAAGATACACGACACCTTATACTGGGAGCATCAAGGAAACAAAGCCATCCGTTTGGGCGATTGGAAATTAGTATCACAATTAGAAAAAAATACGTGGGAATTATACAATTTAAAAGAAGACAGAACAGAAACGAATGACCTTTCTAGCCAAGAACCACAGCGGGTTAAACAATTAGCTARAGCATACAATACATGGGCAAAAGCTTCCAATGTGGAACCATGGAAAAACATGAGTATCAACGTGATTGCAGGTAAAAAAAGCCCCTTAGCAAGACCTCGTAAAGAAGCAGACAAAGCTTATGAAGACGTCCAAAAAAAGCTAAAAGAACTTAAATTAAAATAAATCATGACTTTTAATTTACTACATCTATACCAGCTAGACGCTTCTAAAAAAGAGGCGGTCCGGACACAACTACTCCCTTCTGGAATAAACACCTATTTTGACCTTAAAGAGATTTCTCCAGAGGAGGTTCATTTTTTATGTGTGGGAGCTCATGAACTAAATACGCAGCAATTAAAACAATTCCCTCAGTTAAAGTTTATTCAAATTATAGGAAGAAACACCACACTTATAGACCTTGATTATTGTAAAACACACACTATTGGCATTGGTAAAACAACCTTTCCTAGAGGCTATATCATCGCGGAACATGCCATTGCATTAGCCTTAAGTTTTACAAGAAACATTGCCCTAGCCGATAAAAGCACTAGAAATCACAGCCTAAAAAACACCGAACAATCCAAACCTGCAACTGAAGTAATAGGTCAAGACAATTGGTGCCAAATTCCCAGCAGTACATTGTATGGGAAATCTGTTGGAATTATTGGATTTGGAGCCATCGGACTAGAACTCAATAAACGATTACAAGCATTTGATTGTCAAGTTTCATATCACAAAAGAACTCAATTCAGTCCATATGCAGAATATTGCTTAAACGTCACCTATAAATCACTGAAGGACATATTAAAAAGCGACATCGTATTCATTCATTTAGGACTCACAAAAACGACTAAAAACCTACTGAATTACGAATTATTACAATCTCTAAAAAACGATGCAATTGTTATAAATTGTGGCCGTGCATGTGTGATAAACGAAGCTGATTTACTCCGTATAATTTCAGAAAAACCACAACTAAAACTAGGCATGGATGTTTTTTGGGAAGAACCACTCTCTAAAGACCATCCAATTACGAGTATAAAAAACACCCTTTTAACTCCACACATGGCAGAATGTGGTGGTGAAGATATATCTTTACAAAGACAAGAAGCCTACAAAAATATTGTACAATTTAGACAAGAACYCCTATAATGAAACGCACACAAACCACTACCCTACTCTTTTTAATTAGTCTATTATTTACCCTCACTAGCTTTGCACAAATAAAAGTGGCATGTGTTGGAGACAGCGTTACTTGGGGACTCAAAATTAAGGATAGAACAGCAAATGCCTACCCCGTTCAATTACAAAAACTTTTAGGTACTGATTACTTGGTTGAAAACTTCGGTTTTTCAGGAGCCACCGCCTTAAAAAACGGACACAAGCCCTATATTCAGAAAGCACCTTATCAAAAATCCCTAGATTTTTTACCAAATATTGTCATCATCCACTTAGGACTAAATGACCAAGGATTGAACAATTGGCCAAATCACAAAGAAGAATTTGTAAACGATTATATCGACTTAATAAATTCTTACAGAGAGCTAAACAGCAAGCCTACCGTTATTATTTGTAAAATGACGCCATCCCTATCTGGCCACCGATGGTTTGAAGAAGGCATGCGAGAAAGCTACCAAGAAATACAGTCTAAAATTGAAGAAATAAGCACCATAGCAAAGGTAGACTTGATAGATTTACAACATCCTTTAGACAGGTTCCCCGAATATTACCCGGATGAYTTACATCCAGATAAAAATGGGGCCAAAATAATTGCAGAAAAATCTTATGGGGCCATTACTGGAGATTTTGGAGGCTTAAAATTACCTCGAATATTTGGAAAGAATATGGTCATGCAACGTAACGAAGCCCTTGTAATTTCAGGAACTGCTAATGCTAAAGAAACCGTGACTGTCCGATTAAATAACATCGAAAAAACAAGTACAGTTAACTCTGACGGAACTTGGAAAATTTCACTTCCTGCCATGAAAGCTGGAGGCCCATACAGCTTAGAAATAAGCACGAATAAACAAGAAAACATCACACTGAAAAATATCTACATTGGAGAAGTTTGGTTAGCGTCTGGACAATCCAATATGGCGTTTCAAACAAAAAAAATGAAACATGCCGATACGGTGCTACAAGATTCTATTAATTCTAACATTCACCTAATTTCGTTTAACCCGACCCCGAACAAAGGACGCGTGTTTGATGCTGAAAAACTAGCCACTTGTAATGCTGACGATTTCTTTCAGACCTCGGGATGGCAAGAGGCAAACAAAGAAAATGTTGCCAATTTCTCTGCCATTGCTTATTCCTACGCATATCATCTTCAGAAAACATTAAACGTACCTGTAGGGATTATTTGTAATGCTATTGGTGGCTCTCCTACGCAAAGCTGGATTAGTAGAAAAACCATGGAAACTACCCATCCAACCATCGGTTTATTAAATGACACACACCTAAATCCTATGGCACAAGCATGGGCTAATGGTCGCAAAATTGAAAACTTTAAAAAATTAAAAGATACAGACATAAAAGCTCGTCATCCTTTTGACCCTACTATGCTTTATGATGCTGGCATCTATCCGTTAAAGGACTTTACTATTGCAGGAGCTATTTGGTACCAAGGAGAGYCCAATGCCGAACGGCCTAATTTCCATTCCATGCTATTTAAACTATTGGTAAAAGATTGGAGAGCTGCTTGGAACAATCCTAACATGCCCTTTTATTTTGTACAATTAAGTAGTATCAACCGCCCAACATGGGGAACATTTAGAGATTCACAGCACAGATTGCTATCCATTCCAAACACCGGTATGGCGGTAAGTTCTGATTTAGGACACCCAAGTAATGTACATCCAAAACAAAAATGGAAAATTGGGCAACGTTTATCTTTAGTAGCATTGGCTAAAACCTACTCCAAAGAGGTTGCGTTTTCTGGTCCAACCTTGGATTATATAAACGTTCATAAAAACACTTTAGAAGTTCATTTCACCCATGCAGAAGGATTACAAATATTAGGAAGCTCCACTTTAAAAGACATACAAATAGCAGGAAGTAACCTTAAATTTGAACCCGCAAAAGCACGCATAAAAGGAAATATACTCATCTTATCATCGAAAAACATCAAAAACCCTCGTTTTGTAAAATATGGATACAGTCCATATACGGAAGGAAATTTGATTAATAAAGAAGGATTACCCGCATCTACTTTTTCTAATTTAAACTTGTAATAATGTCAAAATTGTATCCTTTCCTATTTCTTTTAATCCTGTCAGCATGTAATATTGACTTGACATTAAAAGACGCATCGGCTAACTACTCCATAATTCCGACGCCACAATCCATATATATAACAAATGACTCCATTGAATTCAGTGCATTCCAAATTGATGAAAATGATTTTAAAAATGAAACTAGGCAACTCATTACTTTTTTGAAAAACAAGGGAATTGAACAAACAACAAAGGGGATTACTGTCCATCTAAAAAAACTAAAATGGCACAAGAGTCCCGAGGCTTATAAATTAGAAATTGACAAGGAAATAACAATAACAGCAAATAGTGCTCAAGGTATCTTTTACGGCAKCCAAACATTAAAACAACTCCTTCAGAAAAAGGGATCTAAGATGACCCTACCGAAAACAAAAATTATGGATTGGCCCGCTTTTAAAATCAGAGGTTTTATGCATGATACAGGTAGGAACTTCCAGTCCATTCAACAATTAAAAGCACAAATTGATGTATTGGCAATGTACAAATACAATRTTTTTCATTGGCATTTAACAGACAATCCAGGCTGGAGATTAGAGAGTAAATTATACCCCGAACTACAAGCAGCCCATGCTACAAGTAGAATGAAGGGACATTATTACAGCCAAGAAGATTTTAAGGAACTCGTGGCTTATTGTAAAGAAAGATATATGACTGTAATTCCAGAATTTGATATCCCTGGACATTCCGAAGCTTTTAGAAAAGCCTTGGACATAAAAACAATGAAAGATCCTAAGGCGAAGAAAATCCTAAGCGAATTAATTGACGAATTATGCACATTAGCCGACGCTGAAACGATGCCTTACATTCATTTAGGCACCGATGAAGTTCGGAATAACGAAGAATACGTTGACAAGGATTTTATCGTTACAATGATTAACAAAGTAAAAGAAAACAAGCGTAAAGTAATTGTTTGGAAAGAAGGAATTCATATTGAGGAAGACAGTACTTCTATCAATCAATTATGGGCAAAACACCTTCCACAGAAAGGACATTCCTTTATAGATTCAAGGTCCAATTACATCAATCATTTAGATCCTTTTGCAGGCATGGCAAGGTTATTCTTCCAACAACCTTGTGGACAAGCAACCGGAGACTCATTGGCTTTAGGAGGGATTCTATGTGCCTGGCCTGACAATAATATAAGTCATGAAAGCGATATTTTAAAACAAAACCCCATCTACCCTTCCATGATTTTTTATGCGGAYGCTATCTGGAAAGGAAGAAAAAAGAACCAGGCACAATACTGGGCAAAACTACCCCCTAAAGGAAGTAAAGACCTCGCCTCCTTCAGGACATTTGAGAAAAAGGTGCTGGATCATCAAAAACGTTTCTTTAAAAACAAAGATTTTTCTTATGTCAAACAAACTGAAATTAATTGGAAAATAATAGGTCCATTTGACCATAAAGGAAACGTTACAAGTACTTTTGAAGTGGAAGAAATCATCAAACCAACGTACCAAATAGATAAAAAAACCTATTCATGGAAAGATTCAGTTGTTGGCGGAACCATACATTTAAAACATTTTTTCGGATTTGAATCCTACACAAAAGAACAAAGCGGTACTTACTATGCCTACACAAATATTTACTCGCCCACAGCACATACACAGGATTTCTGGATTGGTTTCCAAGGATGGTCACGCTCTGGTGGTCGTAGGGGCGGCCCTACCCCCAAACAAGGTCAATGGCATACGGCTGAATCAAAAGTATGGGTAAATAATAGTATAATCCCTCCTCCCACATGGAAACAACCTAACATAAAAGCAAACAGTGCTGAAATACCATTTATAGATGAAGACTATTTTTACCGTACTCCTACAAAGGTTCAGTTAAAAAAGGGATGGAATACGGTGTTACTTAAAATCCCTCATAAAAAAGGGCTTTTTAAGTGGATGTATACATTTGTTCCTATCAATAAAAACGAGACAGGGATTGAATTGGCTAAAGAGTTGATTTTTGACACTTCTTTCTCCCCCAATAAACAACAATAAAAAGCATTAATTACATGAAAAAATTACTCATTTTAGCCTTCATTCTAAGCAGTACTATTGGAATTGCTCAAAAAAAATACTCCACGCATTATTACAATTTAAAAGAGATCTATGCACAAAGTCCAGACACTCAAGATGAAATCATTTTTGTAGGTAATAGCATTACTGAAGGAGGAAAATGGACCGTAATGTTCCCAGATGTAAATGCGATAAACCGYGGRATAAGTGGTGATGTRAGTGATGGAATTTTAAACCGACTCCAAGAAATCACTTCATCACAGCCTAAAAAGGTGTTTTTAATGATTGGYACCAATGATTTGGCACGTGGAAAAAGTGTGGAATATATTGTGAAAAACACCACATTAATTATTACTCAAATTAAATCGGCATCGCCAGAAACACGCATTTATTTACAAAGTGTACTCCCATACAATCCTACAGTGGGTAAAAAATTCAGTGGACRTAAATCAAAACAACAAAAAGTACTTGTGCTGAATAAGCTCTTAAAAAAGCTAGCCAGAAAAAATAAAATCACCCTCATAAACACCCATAGAAAATTCAGAAATGCTAAAGGATTATTAATCAAAGAATTCACCTATGACGGACTTCACCTAAATCCCCAAGGCTATACACATTGGACCAAAGTACTCCATAAATATGTACATCAAAAATAAAACTACCATATGTATAACATAATACATTTTTTAGTATCTTGCTACCAGTATTAACCATAAACGTTGTAAACTACATATAATGAAATTATCGAAATTTATACTCGGATTTCTGATGAGCCTCCTAATAGTTAGCTCAGGATTTTCACAAGAAGACAAAGACATATTCACTTTATCAGTAGAAGCTGACTTTCCAAACGATAAAGGGCTCAATGGTTCATTTGTAGGAACTCACAACGATGTTTTAATAGTAGCAGGAGGTGCCAATTTTCCAGAAAAAAATGTTTGGGAAGGCGGAAAAAAACATTTCTACAACAGCATTTATGTACTGGAGAGACAAGAGGGTAAATCAGTATGGCACAAAAGTGAGTTAACACTTCCTAAGGCAGTTGCAAATGGAGCTTCTATTATCACTTCCGAAGGTATTATATGTATTGGAGGAAATAATTCGACTGAAACATTCTCCGATGTTTTCTTATTAAAATGGAATAAAAAGGAACGTAAAATAGTTATAGAAACACTTAGCCCCATGCCTATTCCATTAGCTAAAATGGGTGCAAGTTTGGTAGAAGATACCATTTACTTAGTTGGAGGACAAGAAAGCAATACTGGAAAAACAACAAAAAACTTTTTATCATTTAATGTAATCGCCACTATAGAACGCACTGCATACACATGGAAAACACTAGACGATTTTCCCGGAGCACATCGTATGCAAGCAGTAGTTGTTGGACAAAGCAATGGGCATCAAGATTGTTTGTACGTTATGAGTGGAATGTCTTATGACCCGACAGCGGAAAAAACCCATATAATGTTAAGTGATGTGTATCAGTATGATCCACACAAAAAGGATTGGACTCAAAAAGGAAAAATCCCCAACAATAACACACCCGGAGAAAAAAATGGTTATATAGGTGCAGCACCTGCAATCAAAACAGGTGATTCTCACATTCTAATTTTCGGAGGTGCAGGTGGTGTAAACCAACATTTAAATGAACGTTTGCTTATTGGAAAAAAATTAAAAGTTTTACACGCCAAATCCCAATTCTCCAAAGAAGAAATTACTCAAATAGAGGATTTAGAGGAAAAAGGATCTGAATTAATACAAACAACCTCTTTTACAAAAACAATATACGCTTATCACACCATTACAGACACTTGGACACCTACAAGTTCTTTTAAAGGACCTGCACAAGTAGTCACAAAAGCCGTAAACTGGAATGGAAAATTTGTAATTCCAGGAGGAGAAATCAGCCCAGGAGTTCGTACAAGCGGTGTTACTTCTTTTACCCAAAATCCTTTCGAAGCAAGTTTCGGTTGGGTGAATTACGTGACCTTAATTTCGTACTTATCCATCATGATCTTAATGGGATGGTATTTTTCAAGAAAAAACAAAACCACCGATGATTATTTCTTAGGAGGTGGTCGTATTCCATGGTGGGCTGCAGGATTAAGTATCTACGCTACTATGTTAAGTGCCATTACATACTTATCACAACCTGCCTTGGCATTCTCTTTTGACTGGCAAGCCTATTTAGGATATTTCACCATTATATTGGTAATTCCTATTGTTGTTTCGTTTTACTTACCGTTTTTCAGAAAGTTAAAAATTACAACTGCTTACGAATATTTAGAAAAGAGATTTAACATTACCGTTCGTATGTTTGGAAGTACTTCTTTTGTATTGTTCCAATTGGTACGTATGGGAATTGTGGTGTATTTACCTGCATTGGCATTGTCCACAGTTGTAGGGATTGATATTTATTTGGCGATTATCGTAATGGGTATTTTAGCCATTGTTTACACCTATTTAGGAGGGATGGAAGCCGTAATTTGGACAGATGTAATCCAAGTAATTGTTTTGATTGGGGGTTTAATAGTAGGACTTGTTTTTATCGCAATAGAAATAGGAGATGTAGGTTATATTTTTAAAACCGCCTATGCAGATAGCAAACTCACCCTGGTGGATTTTCGATTTAGTTTTACTGAAGTGGTAACCTGGTCTTTATTTTTAGGTTCTTTTGCATTGACATTGGTGCCTTACACTACGGACCAAGCGGTAGTACAGCGTTATATGACTACTTCTACCTTGGAAGAATCAAAAAAGAGTATTTGGTTGAATGGATTGATTGCCATTCCTTCAGGATTGTTAATCTTTACTATGGGAACATTTTTATATGTATATTTTAAAGAACACCCAGAATTTTTAACCGTTGGAATGCAAAATGATAGCGTGTTCCCTTTATTCATTACAAACCACTTACCTCCAGGAGTTTCTGGACTCGTAATTGCTGRGATATTCTCTGCTTCTATGTCTAGTTTAGACAGTAGCATGCACAGTATCTCTACTGTGGTAACGGTAGATTTCTACAAGAGATTCAATAAAACATATACGGATGCAAAAGGGTTATTTGTAGCTAAATGGACTACCGTAATCGTAGGTGTATTCGGAACAATGATTGCCTGTTTAATGGCAGCATACCCTGTAAAATCCTTGTTCTTCTTATTCCAAGAAGTAATTGGACTCTTTGGTAGTGCCATCGCAGGAATCTTTATTTTGGGAATTTTTATCAAAGCTGCCAACTGGAAGGGAGCTATCATAGGTTCTATATTAAGTGTAATAGTATTGGTATTTATAAAATACTATACACCTCTTAACTTTTATATCTACCCTTTAATAGCAATTCCTACTTGTGTAATTGGCGGGTATATAGCCAGTTTAATTTTCAAAGTAGACCAAAAAAATATTGATGATTTAGTATATTCGAAAAAAAAGATAATTCAGAATGATATCCATTAATTATAAACCAGCCGGCCAGTTTGAAGAAACACGATACGATAAAATATACAAACGGCTTATAAATACCATAAACTTGGTCTCTCAGACAATACAGCATTAGAGGTCTTTTCTAGGCTTAAATAGTAAAAAAACCAAGAGCCATTTTCAACTAAAAAAGCATGTAATTTTAATTTACATGCTTTTTTAGTTTTAAAACTATCGCATACATTCTATAAGTAAAGTAACTTCCACAGTAGTTAACTATTCCAAAAAGTAAAACCGCTAAACCCCCGCATACCACCCAAAATTTAAGGATAAAAAAAACTATTATCAGATAAGAAAAATGAACGTTTCCATAATGTAATATTTCTTTTTTACATTTTTTTAAAAAAAGCCACAAAACACTGCCTTACACAAAACAACTACATTTCAACAAGTTAGACCCATTAGCAATTATTAAGTAATTTTAACTACCTTTGTATAGCTGAGCATACTAACTTTAATTAATCCACATTCTCTACTTGCTTACTTATTGCTGTAACAAAAGAGGACTAAAAATAATTGTGTTCAGGAAATAATTATTCCGATGAAAGAAAAAGAAGAAATTAATTCCTCCTTAAGAAAAGAAGTATCCGAACTTCAAGAACAGTTAAAAACTGTCCATGAAAAATTCAATTATTTACAAAAAAAACAAGCTTTTATTGTTGGAAAAACTATCCATAATTTAAAAAACCCTGTAGGAATATCTTCATCTTTTGCTGAAATGATATTGGAGGACTTAGCATTGTATACCCCTGAAAAACTAAGAAAACATTTAACTGTAATAAAAAATTCTTGTGATTTCTCAATTGGATTGCTAAACAATCTACAGTACATTTCTAAATTAGAAAGTGGAAAATCACCCTTGTATTTAGAAGAAAAAAACTATTGCAAACTCGTAAAAAAGACAGTTAAACTACAGCAAATATTAGCAGATAAAAGAAGTGTTAAATTAAAATTAACTATAAACTGTGCCCCCTGTAAAATTCCTTTAGATGTAATCGAAATAAAACAGGCTTTGAACAATGTTATACACAATGCTCACAGGTATTCACCAGAAAACAGCACCGTAAAAATTAAGATTTCTGCTACTGAAGACTTTATTATTACCAGTATCAAAGACACCGGAATTGGTATAGAAAAAAAGGAATTAAAAGATATTTTTAATGAATTTAAAGTAATATCCACCTTTTCTGATGATGGGGAAAAATGTTTAGGACTTGGGCTCACCATTGCAAGGGAAATTATAGAACAGCACAAAGGRAARATCTCTGTAACAAGTACMCTTGAAAAGGGCAGTACRTTTACAATAAAGATTCCGAGAAATTAATTCACCCGTAAACTAACAACTGACATGAATGAAATTCTTTCCCCTATAAATTACTCAGYACTTAACGAYCTCTCTAAGGAMGAACTTGTAAATATCATCCTAGAGCAGCAAGAAATAACTCAAAGCATAGACCCTCCATTACAAAAACAGCTAYTCGTCCCTATATTACAAGATACGTTAAGCARTATGAATGAAGGCTTTGTAATAGCCGATAAAAACGGAACTTATTTATTTGTAAATAAAGCCGCAGAAAAATTATTAAATCGCACAAGTGAGAAGTTACTAGGAAAGAATATATGGGTAGAATTTCCCGAAAAAAAAGGAGATCAATTTTACAATAAATTTCAAAAAGCAGTTACAGAAGGAGTTAGTTTAAGTTTTACCAGTTATTATAAAAAGTGGAATAAATGGTATTCTCATAGAATTATACCATCTAAAGATGGAATTTCTATGTTTTTTAATGACATATCTAAAAAAATAGCCAAAGAAAAAAGTAAAACTGAAGCCTATAAATTTTTACGTCAGAGTTCTCAAATATCTTTTATTTGGCTAAATAAACCAGGCTGGCCAGTGACATATGTCTCTAAAAATGTTGAGAAACTTTTAGGTTATTCTAGGGAGGACTTTATATCAAATAAATTAAATTATGAAACCATTGTCCATCCAAATGATATAGACAAGTTAAAAAAATACTCACGACCTAAACGAAAAGAGCATTCTATCTCAAAACAAAATGAAACTATTACTTATCCACCATATAGAATCATCAAAAAAAATGGAGAAATAATCTGGGTCTCAGAAACAAACGTATTACATGAGAACAGAAAGGGAGAGATAGATTGTTATAGAGGTGTAATTAAAGATGTCACCCAACAACAAAAGCTTAAATACAGCCTAGATCAAATTACAAATTCTACTTCTAAAATTATTGGAAAAGAATTTTTAGATACCATATGTATTGAAATCACGAAAAGTTTACAATCCGACTTAACACTTATAGGCTTTCTAGACAATAACAATCATACGGTTAAAACGATTGCCGTATCTACTAATAAAAAAAATCTCAAAAATTTCGAATATGAGACTTTAAACAGTCCTTGCGACATTACTCTAGAAAGCAGAATCAAGTGTTACCCTAGAAATGTTGCGAAATTATTCCCAAAAGACCAATTTTTAACTGATTATGGTTACGAAGGATACGTTGGAGTTTCACTTTTTGACAAAAACGATAAACCGATGGGTATTATTGTATCTCTATTTAAAAACCCCATAGAGGACGAGGAATTCACTAAAACCGTAATTCAAATTTTCGCAACGCGTATTGCTGCAGAAATTGAAAGTGCAAAAAACAAAAAAGAAGCCTTKAGAAGTCAACAAGAGGCATGGGGATTATTTGAAGACGCTGCATCTCCTATTTGGGTACAGGATTTATCCAAAGTAAAAATTTATTTCGACAAATTAAAACAGCAAGGTGTCACTAAYTTTATAACTTATATAAATGAAAACCCTCAGGATYTAGCGTATATTAATTCCTGTATTATTTTAAAAAACGCCAATAAAAAAAGTTTGGAACTATTTAAAATCATTGACAAAGATTCCTTGCCAAAAAACCTCACAAAATTCTTAACACCCGAAGCACACCCAGCTACTTTACATTGTTTAGATAATATTTTTAAAAACAAACGCCGCAGCACTGGAGAATACCCGATGCTTATAGATGGCGAAGAAAAAACAATTATTATAACAGCTATTATTCCTGAAGTCTCAAAAAACACCTACGAGAAAATTTTGTTCAGTTTTAATGATATTACAGAACAACGAAAGACGGAAAACCTGCTTATTGAGAATAAAAAAAGACTCAAAGACCAATTAGACAATACACCTTTAGCAGCTATAACTTGGGATCTTGACTTTAATTGCATGAGTTGGAATCAGTCTGCAGAAAAAATATTTGGGTACACCTATAAGGAGGCCTTTGGGAAGAATTTTTACGACTTAATGGAATTCAAAAAATCAGATGTCCATAAATCTAAATTTTTAAAAAACCTAGTCGATTATAAAAATTCACAATATACTATTCGTACAAAAACAAAACACGGGGAGTCTAGAATCACCCGATGGTATGTTATTCCACTATGGGACGCTACTAATAACATAACCGGGATTGCCTCCCTTACTCAGGATATCACCACTGAAATAGAGGCAAATAAGAAAACAGAACTGTCCGAAAAAAAATATAGAGATTTATTTAAAAAATCCAATGACCCTGTTCTCATATTTTGCAACGATAAAATAATCGATTATAATAAAGCTGCTTTAAAAATATTAACAATTCAAGACAAAGAAGGTATATTAAACAAGGACGTTTCCAGCATATCACCTAAACGGCAACCCAACGGAAAACTATCAAAAAAGTTATGTAAAAAAAACCATCAAAAAGCAAGAGATAAAGGAAAACATCAATTTGAATGGGTATTAAAAAAGAAAAACAATAGTACGTTCCCTGTAGAAGTTTCACTTACTTCTATAGAAACAAAGAATGGAAATAATATAATCCATGCTATATTTAGAGACATCACCGAACGTAAAACTTCGGAAAAAACATTACAGAAAGCTTTAGAGAAGGCCAAACAATCCGATAAATTAAAGTCAGCATTTTTGGCAAACATGAGTCATGAAATAAGAACTCCTATGAATGGYATTATTGGTTTTTCTGAATTGTTTCTAGAAGAAAATATAAGTAATGAAGACAGAAAGTACTATGCCAATATTGTTATAAATAGCAGTAAACAGTTACTAAATATTGTAAATAACATTTTAGACATTTCACAAATAGAGGCAGGAATGGTACATGTAAAAAAAGAACCCGTAAATTTAAATGATGTACTCTCAAATACAAAAGATTTTTTCAAAGGAAACGCAGACGACAAAAACATAGACCTAAGAATTCGTCCTGGTTTAACGACAAATTTTGTCGTGGAATCTGATATTTCTAAAATCCAACAAGTATTGAATAACCTAGTTTCTAATGCTCTGAAATTCACAGAAAACGGCAGTGTCACTATTGGGTATACTTTAGTTTTAAATACGATTCAATTTTTTGTAAAAGATACTGGAATTGGTATTGAAAAAACAAATAAGGATAAGATTTTTAATAGATTCACCCAAGCAGATTTTGACATATCTACACAATTTGGAGGTAACGGCCTAGGCCTTTCTATTTCACAAAAACTAGTAAAATTACTTGGCGGAGAAATTTGGGTAGAATCAACTTACCAAAAAGGAGCTAGTTTCTTTTTTACTATCCCTTATATAATAAAAAGCACCGATGTTCCTTGTACAAAAATAATAGAAAAAACGCTTAAACTATCTCCAGAAATCACAAAAGAAAGAACCATTCTAGTCGCCGATGACGAAATATTTAACATCATGTTTATTAAAGAAGTTTTTTCCGATGATAATTTTACTGTTTTAGAAGCTACTAATGGTAAAGAAGCCGTAGAAATATGCAACAAGCACCATCAATTAATTGATCTTGTATTGATGGATGTAAAAATGCCCATAATGAATGGTTTGGAAGCAACACGACAGATTAAGAAAACTCATCCCGAAATCCCTATCATTGCATTGTCTGCATATGCCATGGAATCTGATGTAATAAAAGCCTTAAGTTATGGTTGTGATGATGCAATATCTAAACCAGTAAATAAAAAAACATTGTTGAATATTTTAACTAAATATACTGTAAAAACCTAGAAAATTATAAGCATAGGTAATTTCAAATAAAAAGTAGTTCCCAAGCCTTCAACGGAAGTGAAATAAACACTTCCTTTTAAGTAGCTCTCTACAAATAATTTAACCCCATAAGTCCCGATCCCTTTCTTATTTCTAAATATTTTATTTTGAATATATTCCGGGATTACAGCATCATTGTGAACAGCAAACACAACACTATCTTCATTACAACTCATACTAATAACAATGTTACTATTTACAACGGAAGCTACTAAAGCATTCTCTATTAAAGACACAAGGGCACAGTACAAAATGTTTTTGTCTGAATAAAWWYYRAWMTMMWWWRRYTSTRATSSWWTWWWTWYNNCAACCTMYWWMWYASCRCAWMTGSCKARRAAWWMWWYTVTTAAATTAGTAAATAAATCAAAAGAATTGATTTTTTCGTTCACCACAACAAGGGTTTCATTTAGAGCTTCTGAAAAAGTTTTCTGAAAGGAAGTCCGCTGTTTTAATTGAATGATAGTATCATCTAACAATTCGTACAAATCAATTTGGCTACTACCATCCTTTTTCGCTCTTATCTTTAATAGACCAGACTGCTCTTTTACTATTGCTAATTGTGAATCCATACGTTTCAAATACACAGRTTCTAATCTTTCTTTCCGCTTAACAGCACTCGCATCGTTAATAGTAAGCATCTTAAATTTATTACCAGAGAACTCGACACCAACATAAGACAATTCGTAATTTTTCTCAATTATTACATCACCAGACTTAGCAATAATTGTTGCTGATACATTTTCAATAGCACTATTTTCAGTAGTTAAAATGGCCGAAACACCACAAGAAGCACATATATTTTGAGTTCCACAATCATTCTTTGGATCATAATAAATACACTTTAAAGTTTCGCCAATCCTATGTCCCACCACAGCTTCAACATCCTTAAAATTATAGTTTTTCAAAAACAAATCACTTGCAAAAACAAACTCATTCTCCATATTTAAGAGTGCTACCATKGAATTTACACCTTTTNAAAACAGYATGTGCAAAAGGATTATTTTTAATCATTTCGTAGGCTAAATTAGCTTGTTGATTGGCTCTAACAAATATTAGAATATTAGGTGTAGTTAATTGATTTTTCATTTGGGGGAAATTAAAATTCAACATCTATATATCTAAACAATAGATAATGCAATATACTCATAAATAACACTTTATTTCAAATATCATTAAACCATTCCCATAAAATCAATATTTTTATTATCAAATCATAAAAAAAACACCAAATTAAAATCATATTATCATAACACTATTCTATTGATTATTGTATTTTACCATATGATTTAACCATTTAAATCATAGACACTTACTGCTAACATTTCAAAAAAACATGAAAAACAACTATCACATTACCGTTAATGAGGAATTCGATTTCAATTTTAACGAAAACGATTTAGTAAGACTAGATATACAATTATTAAAGAACAAACAGCTACACGTACTACATAACAACGCTTCAAGTATTTATTCAGTAATCAAAAGTAATTTCCATACAAAAACCTATGAAATTAACATAGGTTCCGACAACTACAAGATTACTTTAGAAAATAATTTAGATCTCCTTATTAAAAAATTAGGATTCACCCTTGAGAATGACACGCTTTTAAACGAATTAAAAGCGCCCATGCCAGGGATTATTCTAGAGATAATAGTAAAAAAAGGAGCCACTATAAAAAAAGGGGAACCATTGGTAATTTTAGAAGCTATGAAAATGGAAAACACCTTAAACTCCCCTACAGATGGCAAAGTTAAAGCAGTATATTATTCAAAAGGAGAAAGTGTTGAAAAAGGAGCTCTTTTAATTGAAATGGAATAATAGCAATCAAATTATTAGCATCCGTAAAATCTTAACAAAAGAGATTCWAYAATGAGTCCTCCATGYATTTGGAGCGTTAARAAANCAACTAATATGAAAAAAATATTAATTGCAAACCGAGGTGAAATAGCCATTAGAGTTATGAAAACAGCTCGGAAAATGGGCATAAAAACGGTGGCAGTATACTCGGAAATTGACAGAAAATCACCCCATGTTAGATATGCTGATGAGGCTGTGTATATAGGAGAATCTCCTTCTAACAAATCTTACTTATTGGGTGATAAAATAATAGAAGTTGCATTAGCTATGGGCGTTGACGCCATCCACCCAGGTTATGGCTTTTTGAGTGAAAACGCTTCCTTTTCTGAAAAAGCAGCAAAAAACGGCATTATATTTATAGGGCCAAACGCCCACGCTATCCGAATAATGGGAAGTAAACTTGCAGCAAAAGAGGCGGTAAAAAATTACGACATTCCAATGGTTCCTGGAATAGACAAGGCCGTAACAGACCCAAAAGAAGCAACTGAAATAGCCCTTAAAATGGGGTTCCCTATTTTAATAAAAGCATCGGCAGGAGGTGGTGGTAAGGGGATGCGTGTTGTAGAAAACAAGCAAGACGTAGCCAGTCAAATGAAACGGGCTATAAGTGAGGCCGAATCTTCCTTTGGAGATGGATCTGTTTTTATAGAAAAATACATTTCATCTCCCAGACATATCGAAATTCAAATTATGGCGGATACACATGGAAACGTAATCCATTTATTTGAACGAGAATGTAGCATTCAAAGGCGTCATCAAAAAGTAGTAGAAGAAGCTCCTTCCGTGGTATTAACCCCTGCATTGAGAGAAGAAATGGGACAAGCGGCAATTTTGGTCGCAAAGTCATGTGATTATGTAGGCGCCGGAACCGTAGAATTCCTATTAGATAAAGACAATAATTTCTATTTTTTAGAAATGAATACTCGCTTACAAGTAGAACATCCCGTCACCGAATTTATAACTGGCCTTGATTTAGTAGAGCTCCAAATAAAAGTGGCTAGAGGTGAAAAATTAAACATACAACAGGAAGACGTAAAAATTAAAGGCCATGCCATCGAACTACGTGTCTACGCAGAAGATCCATTAAATAATTTTTTACCGAGTGTCGGTTTTTTAGAAATATATAAAGCACCAAAAGGCGATGGAATTAGAGTAGATGATGGATTTGAAGAAGGCATGGACATTCCTATTTATTACGATCCTATGCTATCCAAACTTATCACTTATGGCAAGACCAGAGCAGAAGCGCTACAACGCATGGTATTTGCGATCGACAACTATCACATAAAAGGTGTAAAAACAACTTTACCATTCGGGAAATTTGTRTGTCARCATGCCGCATTYATTTCAGGGAATTTTAATACTCAYTTTGTAAAGGATTATTATTCTCCTGAGTTATTACAAAACGACATGAAAGACAAGGCCGAATTAGCAGCTCTYATAGCCTTAAAACTATATTTAGAAGAAAAAGMAMMGTTGCGTATTCCATCCATCTCACCCTAAACTATTGACATGAATTCAAAATTAAAAACATTAGCAAAAAAAATTGAACTTGCTCATWTAGGAGGAGGACAACATAGAATAGACAAGCAACACAGCAAGAAAAAACTAACCGCTAGAGAACGTGTATCTTATTTATTAGACGAGGGCTCATTTGAAGAAATGGGCATGTTAGTAACACATAGAAAYACMGATTTTGGTACAGAAAAAGAGCAGTATTTTGGGGATGGAGTCATCACGGGCTACGGTACAATAAACAATAGACTRGTGTATGTATACGCYCAAGATTTTACAGTTTTCGGTGGATCATTATCTGAAACACATGCCGAAAAAATATGCAAAGTAATGGACCATGCCTTAAAGGTAGGAGCTCCGATTATAGGGCTCAACGATTCTGGAGGTGCAAGAATCCAGGAAGGTGTAAAATCCTTAGGAGGTTATGCTGATATCTTTTACAGAAACGTACAAGCTTCGGGTGTTATACCTCAATTATCCGCCATCATGGGACCTTGTGCCGGTGGGGCTGTCTACTCCCCTGCCATGACAGATTTCACCTTAATGGTAAAAAACAGCAGTTATATGTTCGTAACAGGGCCAAGCGTTGTAAAGACAGTTACCAACGAGGAAGTAAGTGCGGAAGAATTAGGAGGCGCAAGTACTCATGCCACAAAATCCGGAGTTACACATATCACTTCTTCTAACGATATTGCTTGCTTAGAAGATTTAAAGACATTATTGAGTTATTTACCACAAAACAACGAACAAAAACCGGCAGCCCTTCCTTTTGATTTAAAAGACGAAATGAGAGAGGTACTAGCAACAATACTTCCTGAAAACAGAAATAAACCTTATGATATGCACAAGGTGATAGAAGGCATTATAGATCCTAACTCATTTTTTGAGATACATAAAGAATACGCGCCAAATATACTTGTTGGATTTGCGCGATTGGCAGGTAAAAGCGTCGGAATTATAGCCAATCAACCCAAACATTTAGCAGGCTGCTTAGATGTAGATAGCTCAAAAAAAGGAGCTCGATTTACACGTTTCTGTGATAGTTTTAATATTCCATTGTTAGTACTCGTAGATGTTCCTGGATTTTTACCAGGAACCGATCAAGAATGGAATGGAATAATTACAAACGGGGCCAAATTACTCTACGCCTTATGTGAGGCCACTGTACCAAGAATAACAGTTATTACCAGAAAAGCCTACGGAGGCGCTTATGACGTAATGAATTCCAAACATATAGGAGCCGATTTAAATTTGGCGTGGCCTASMGCAGAAATTGCAGTGATGGGGGCAAAAGGTGCAAGTGAAATTATCTTTAAAAGAGAAATTGCAGCGGCCGATGATTCGGATTTAGTGYTGGCTGAAAAAGAAGCTGAATACGCCGYTAAATTCGCCAATCCTTACACAGCAGCTCAACGAGGTTTTATAGACGAGGTTATCCAGCCAGAAACCACCAGACGCAAGTTAATTAAAGCATYTGCCATGTTAGACGGTAAACGCGTACAACAACCTAAAAGAAAGCACGGGAACATACCTTTATAAGAAATTTACCAGTGTAAAAAACTTTAGAAACAGGAACAAATTCTTATTTCTGAAGTTTTTATTGAAAAGTTCTAAATTCAAAATAGCAAGGCTTATTTTTGCCGCTTAAATAATTTTATATGTTGGATTTATCTAAAGTGAAAATGGTAGTTACCGATATGGACGGTACTTTATTAAATGATTGGGGAGAGGTAAGTCCTGAATTTTTCCGTTTGTTTGCTCAGTTTAAAAAACACGGAATACATTTTGTAGCCGCTAGTGGACGGCAGTATTTTAGTATGTTAGACAAATTGTACGATATAAAAGACGACATTACAATTGTTGCCGAAAATGGGGGAATGACCAATCATAATGGCGAAACAATTTCCACAAGCACCATTTCTCAAAAACAAATCAATCGTATTATTGATACCCTAAGGAAAACACCTAACACCTATAGTGTTTTGTGTGGAAAAAAAAGTGCTTACATTGAAACAACCGATGAAAAATTTATTGAAATTTTCAAAGAATATTACACGAAATTTGAACATGTAAAAGATTTAAAAAGTGTAAAAGATGATGCCATTTTTAAAGTTGCTACCTATCATTTTGAAAGCTCTTTAACACATATTTACCCACATGTTCATCATTTAGAAGGAGCCAATTTAGTGAAAATATCAGGCGAAAACTGGCTGGATATATCGTCTCCTACCACAAACAAAGGGGAAGCTATAAAACACCTCCAAAAATTACTGAACATCTCCAAAGAAGAAACCATGGCTTTTGGCGATTACAATAACGATATTGAAATGTTGGAACAAGCTAGTTTTAGTTATGCGATGGAAAACGCATGCGAAGACGTACTTAAAGTTGCCAAATTTAAAACGAAAAGCAATAATGACAATGGTGTTGAATTTATTTTAGACAAGCTAATARAAGCGAAGGAATTGAAATAGAACTTCGTAATTATAAAACATAAAAAAGCTAGTAAACGAATCGTCTACTAGCTTTTTTTATATAATTTAATTACAGTTCTTTTAAACAATCTCAGCTGATAAGCCCAAACTTAACAGTTTAGAACACTGTGATTTTAAACGATCATATTCTCCTGTCTTTACAGTGCACTGACCTTTATAATGTACTAACATGGTACATTGTTCCGCTTGCTCAAGGGAATGATCACATACATCTATCAAACTATCAATCACAAAATCAAATGTATTCACATCATCATCAAACAACACTATTTCGTGATTTCGCACTTCTTGCTCCAACACGTCTATCTCTTCTAGAATTTCAGTTTGTGTACTCATAGTTCCTATTCTTATTATGCTTTATTATATTTTACTGCCACCCAATTATTACGTTCTTTAAAGGAAACTTGCGTCATTGGGTATTTAGTTACTTCAGCGTCTATCACAGGAATATCTTCCTTATAAAATCCACTTAACAACAAGGTTCCACCAT
This sequence comes from Flavobacteriaceae bacterium, assembly GCA_002401105.1. GTDB lineage: Bacteria > Bacteroidota > Bacteroidia > Flavobacteriales > Flavobacteriaceae. Next base: position 30,477 of record NVSD01000009.1, read on the forward strand.
CATTAATACAGTCAATATACACTTTCATATCATTCAACAAAATATTTCTGTTGATATTAGCGATAATCAAATCGTATTTCTTGTCTTTTAACAAAGATGCCTCGCCTACGAAAACGGAAATACTAGTGCATTTATTGCGTTCCACATTTTCTATAGAGTTTTCATAACACCATTGGTCTATATCAATAGCATCAATAGGTTTTGCGCCTCTCATTTCTGCAAAAATGGCTAAAATACCAGTTCCACAGCCCATGTCTAACACTTTTTTATCTGCAACCTCTATTTCTAGTAAATGCTGAATCATCAAATGCGTAGTCTCGTGATGTCCCGTTCCAAAACTCATTTTTGGTTCAATCACAATATCATATTTCAAGTTAGGATTGTCGTGAAACGGAGCGCGAATACTCACAATTCCATCCACTTCTATTTGATTAAAATTCTTTTCCCACTCAATATTCCAATTGGTTTGCTCAATTTCTTCTTGCTCGAAACTGATAGTAAATTCCTCCGATCTTAAAATATTAATATCTTCTAATATTTCGGAATTCCATTCGTTCTTTTGAATGTAAGCAATAACGCCATGTTCGTTCTCTACAAAACTTTCAAAACCTGCAAATCCAAGTTCTGCAATTAAAATTTCGGTCCCCAGCTCTAGTGGGTGGACCTTAAAAGTGTAACCTATATAAACTGTATCCATAATGTGCAAATATACAACAAAAGAGCTTATGAGATTTCGGAAAAAATCCAAAACTCATAAGCTCTAATAAAACCAAATTATTTTTTTTATACTATAATGTAGCGTCAATGATAGCGGCAAAATCGCTTGCATTTAATGCAGCTCCACCAATCAATCCACCATCTACATCATTTTTAGAAAAGATCTCTTTTGCGTTCGCAGGTTTTACACTACCTCCGTACAAAATTGAAACATTTTCTGCAACGTCATTTCCATATTGTTCTTTTACCAATCCACGGATAAATGCATGCATGTCTTGTGCTTGTTCTGGTGATGCAGTTTCTCCAGTTCCAATAGCCCAAACTGGCTCATAAGCCAACACGATGTTAGACCATGCACTAGCTTCTAAATGAAAGATTGCATTTTTTATTTGAGACTCAACCACTTTAAAGTGATTTTCAGATTTTCTATCTTCTAATACTTCTCCAAAACAGAAAATTACTTCTAAGTTATTTGCTAAAGCAGTGTTTACTTTTTCAGCCAATAAAGCATCTGTTTCTCCGAAATACTCACGTCTTTCTGAATGTCCTAAAATAACAGATTTTAAACCGATAGAAGTTAACATTTCTGCAGAAATCTCTCCAGTAAATGCTCCACTTTTTGCTTGATGCATGTTTTGTGCAGCAACTTCAACAGCAGAATCTTTAGCCAATTCCTGAACGTTCACTAAGTTTACAAATGTAGGTGCAACTACCACTCTTGTATTGGTTAATGTTTTTGAATTAACAGCAGCTACTAGCTCGTTTACTAATGCTTTAGATTCGTTAATGTCATTGTTCATTTTCCAGTTACCTGCAACTATATATTTTCTCATTTTGGTCTATTTTTAAGATATTTTCATATCCTTCTATTAATCCCACAAATATACGCTAAAATTCGCATGTTAAATTTCGGTTTTTAACAAAGTAACGAAAACGATTGATATTCAAATTAATGTTTGATTTTGGGTTTTTACTTCCCCTTAAAAAGTCTATTTTTGCATTTTAAAATCATCTTATGACAACGCAAGAATTAATCGCTCAGATAAAAAAGAAACAATCATTTTTATGCATCGGACTGGATGTGGATATGACAAAAATCCCTAAACATCTATTGTCTTGCGACGATCCTATTTTTGAATTTAACAAGCAAATTATTGATGCAACTCATCATTTAGCGGTCGCTTATAAACCAAATACTGCTTTTTACGAAGCTTATGGTATTAAAGGTTGGCAATCATTAGAAAAAACCATCAATTACCTTAACGAAAAACATCCGGAAATTTTTACTATTGCCGACGCTAAACGTGGAGATATAGGGAATACTTCCACCATGTACGCCAAAGCATTTTTTGAAGATTTAAATTTTGATTCGGTAACCGTTGCTCCTTATATGGGACAAGATTCCGTAGAACCTTTTTTAGCTTTTGAAGATAAAACCACCATTTTATTAGCCTTAACTTCTAACAAAGGAGGCTTGGATTTTCAGGGATTAAAAACGGAAAAACAAGAAATTTACAAGCATGTTTTAGAAACGGCTATTACTTGGAAAAACWCGCATAACTTGATGTTTGTAGTAGGAGCTACCAAAGCCGAATATTTTGAAGATATCAGAAAAATAGTCCCAAATCATTTTCTACTAGTTCSTGGAGTTGGCGCTCAAGGAGGAAACTTACAAGAAGTATGWAAATATGGAATCACAAAGGACTGTGGTTTATTAATCAATTCTTCTCGTGGAATTATCTACGCTAGTAATGGAGAAGATTTCGCCAAAATAGCGGCCGAAAAATCTAAAGAATTACAACTTGAAATGGCAGCAATTCTAGCTACTTTATAAGCATGAARACATATATAGACCAACTTGGGAGAACCTTGGAATTTTCCAAAACTCCGACACGCATAGTAAGTATTGTCCCTTCYATAACAGAGTTATTATACGACTTAGGACTGGAAGATTCTATTGTAGGAATAACGAGCTATTGCGTACATCCTTTTCACTTTTTATCCACTAAAAAAAGCGTTGGWGGYACTAAAAAAGTAAACTTAAAACGAGTTAAAGAATTAGCTCCAGACATTATAATCTGTAACAAAGAAGAGAATACTCCAGAAATGGTAAACTCACTCTCTGAAATAGCCCCRGTTTATGTTTCTGATGTAAACACAATCACMGACTCCTTGGACTTAATACAGCAGTTAGGAAACATCCTTTCTTGCAGAACAGAAGCACGTAATTTAGTATCAAAAATCAACTTTAAATTAGATGATTTTAAATTGTATATGAAAGACATGCCGACAAGGAAAGTGGCCTATTTTATTTGGGCAAAACCATGGATGGTGGCCGCAAATAATACTTTTATCAATGAAATATTAACACTTAACAAGTTTGAAAACATATATCAAAACCTAGACCGCTACCCTACTATTCAATTAGAAAAAATCAGGTTTGACGGRGACCCTAGAATTGTATTGCTCCCATCTGAACCTTTTAAGTTTACGGATGACCATGCTTTTGAAATTGCAAGTTATGCCAACAGATCCATGACCGTTTTTGCTGATGGAGAATATTTTAGTTGGTATGGTTCTCGCTTACTCAAAGCGTTTGATTACTTTAAACAATTACAAAAAAAAATAGACAGCAGTTTTTAAACTACTGTCTATTTTTTTATTTCTATTGTTGGACTATGTTGCTAATTTCAGCCCTACTAAGCCTATAACAATCAGTAATACGGATAACATGCGCCAAGTACTGGCTGCATCATTAAAAAATACGATACCTATTATAAACGTACCAATGGCACCAATTCCAGTCCATACTGCATACGCAGTTCCAATGGGGATTTCCTTTTGAGCATTCCATAAAAAATAGCCACTCAATCCCATAGAGATTACTGCAAATACAATCCAAACTACTTTATAAGGAGAATTTTGAGACATTTTAAACCCAACAGGCCAACCAATTTCAAAAACTCCTGCAATTAACAAATAAAACCAAGCCACTTTTTTCTACTATTTACTTATTATACCAATTACATTTCCAAGTGATTATTTAGAAATAGAATTATTTTTTGTTTTAACTAGGCGAAAAATCTAAGGATAGCCTGAGCTATCGTTCTATTTTTTACCAAAGGTAAAACGTAAAACAAACCATTTGTATCGGTTATTTTGGATTGTAATTGGTATTAAACCCCAAATTGTCTTGTAATGCAAAGACCTTTCTCAACAGGTCGGTATTTCTAGCACCCAAATTAGTTCTGATATTTTTTTCTTCCACGGCTACCATTTTAAATACTCCTGACAGCGCTTGAGTTGTTACATAATCTGTCAAATCTGGATTCACTTTTTTCACAAAAGGAACACTATTGTACTTGCCAATTAAATTTTTCCAAATTTTATCAGCCCCTACTTTTTGAAATGAGTTTTTGATTATTGGATTAAATTTTTGATATAATGAGGTCGATGTAGTGCTTTTTAAATAGCTAGTTGCCGCCATCTGATCCCCCAGTAAAATCTGTTTTGCATCATTAAAAGACATCTCCTTAATAGCGTTTACAAATACAGGAATAGCTTCTGAAACCGCATCTTCTGCTGCTCTATTCAGTACTTTTAATCCTTCATCCGCCAAGTGACTCAAGCCAATTGAACGCAATGTTTTATCTACTTTTTGAAGCTCGGCAGGCAATAATATTTTCACCAAACTATTTTTATTAAACCCGTCTTTCAATGCTAACGTACTCACCTGCTTGGTGATTCCGTTATCTAAGGCTTGTTTTAATCCAGCGCCAATCTGCGCATTCCCCAATCCAGTACTTCCCTGAGTTGGAAGCTGACTTATTACTTGTTGTATTTCGGCACATGCCGTAAACTGAAGTAACACTATCACCATTGCAATTTTCCTTAACATGCTCTTTTTTTTTAATTAAATCTATCTGTTTTCTTATCATAACCATAAGGACAATGCTTACATCCATTTTTACAACAATAACCTCTTTTTAAATGATACTGCTCTGTAAAAACTCTAAATCCTTGATCATTTGTATAATAATCACCCTCTTCTAAAGGGATTAATTTTTTAAATTCCATAAAATAAAAGTATAAAAAAAAGTCATAATAGTATGTTATTTTAACTAAATCCTATCATCAATCAATCAACCTACCGTGATAAAACTAACCTACTATTATGACCCACTAAAAATTCACCAATTTATTTAATTGGCGGGTAATTTTTCATTATTTCAAAAACAAACTCTTTAATTTTCGATTCTTTTTTGGATACATTTCCAGTTTTAGTTAATGCTCCTGACCCAATCCCTTGCCATGCCAATTCTTTTTTATGCGCATCAATTATATCGATAAATAAGGTCCCTTCTGTATATTTAGAAATATGAGTTCCATAATTCGGACCGTAATACCATGGACGCCACATATTATAATATCCATCTTGATGGATAGTAACTTTCTGTTGTGCTTTTGTGAAGATATTTACCAACACATMTGGGTTATCCGATTTTGTAAAACCTTTTGCTAATAACTCATGTTCCACAGCTGCCAAAATACGCTTTTTATCTAAGGATGATATTTCCACTTTATCAATACCTTTTTTATAAAAAGCAAAGGTTTTGTATTGCGTAAAGTCTGTTTTCGAATCATAATCAGAACTTACCTTAATACTTAGACAAGAAGTTAAGAAGAACGCAAATACGAACACTGAAAGTAATTTTAAAATCTTCATTATTTTGTTTTTTAGGTGATACAAAAATTCATTATTAAATGAACCTATTAGAGTCACAATATCATTTTTACATGCATTGAACCATAGTATAATAGTTACAAAAATCATGCCGAAGCACAGAATAGGGAACAGTCCAAATATAGGTGAATTACCAAGAAAAATCATCCACTTCAACAAATAGTACTTTGTTGGATCTTTTTCATTGGCAGATATTGTATAGCATTCCTAATTCGTTTTGCAAATATACATAATTGACAGCTCGCCTAGCCTGCTATCACTTTCGAAAAAGGAACCTATTTAATTGAAGGTGATTTACATAATCTCAAGTCAAAAAAAGGATGTCTTTTTTAAAGTATCTGTAATTAAAATCATCAAAACACATCCATACCCTTTAGTCACATCTTACAAATTCAAAGAATCATCTAATTAAATATTCCTTTCCTTAACTAATACGCAACAAAAACGTTATTTTGATTCAAATAAATGACTAAATTGCAGTTCAACAATACTATCAAATGACACAAGAAAAACCATACATTCCAACCAATAAAATACGAATTGTTACTGCTGCTTCTCTATTTGACGGCCACGATGCCTCCATTAATGTAATGCGACGCATTATACAAGCTACGGGCGTAGAAGTAATCCACCTAGGACACGACAGAAGCGTGGAAGAAGTAGTAAACACAGCAATTCAAGAAGATGCAAATGGGATTGCCATTACTTCATATCAAGGTGGGCATAACGAGTATTTTAAGTACATGCACGATCTTTTACAAGAAAAAGGCGCACACAATATAAAAATATTTGGTGGCGGTGGCGGTGTTANTTTACCTTCTGAAATCAATGAATTAATGGCCTATGGTATTACAAAGATATACACGCCAGATGATGGAAGAAGGATGGGACTTCAAGGAATGATAAATGACATGGTCTCCCAATGTGACTATCCCACAGGAGAGCATTTAGACTGCACCATAAGTGACATAAAACTTCAAAATATAAAAATACTTGCCAACGCAATTTCTGCCGCTGAAAATTTCTCAGACAAGCATAGCGAGTTTATTAAATCAATAAAAGAACATGCAAATACATCTGCCGTTCCTGTATTGGGAATAACGGGTACGGGAGGCTCTGGAAAATCCAGTTTGGTAGATGAAATAGTACGTAGATTTTTACAAGATTTCCCAACTAAAAAATTAGCCATTGTTTCTGTAGACCCCTCCAAACGAAAGACAGGAGGTGCTCTTTTAGGAGACAGAATCCGAATGAATGCCATTAAAACTGATCGTGTTTACATGCGTTCTTTGGCAACCAGACAGTCTAATCTGGCATTATCAAAACACGTAAATGACGCTATTAACATCCTAAAAGTAGCCGATTTTGATTTAGTGATTCTAGAAACATCCGGTATTGGGCAAAGCGACACCGAAATACTAGACCATTCCGATGTTTCCCTGTACGTGATGACACCTGAATATGGTGCTGCCACGCAATTGGAAAAAATAGACATGATAGATTTCGCCGATGTAATTGCACTTAATAAGTTTGACAAAAGAGGTGCCTTAGATGCCTTGAGAGATGTTAGAAAACAATACCAACGCAATCATAATCTATGGGAAGAAGACATCAATAGCATGCCTGTTTATGGAACTATCGCTTCACAATTTAACGATCCTGGAGCAAATAACTTATACCGAGTGTTAATTAGTAAATTGAACGAAAAAACAGCTGCGAATTTCGAAAGCACGTTTGAGATTACCAAACACATGAGCGAAAAACAGTATATTATCCCTCCTAATAGAACTAGGTATTTATCCGAAATCTCGGAAAACAACCGAAGTTATAATGACCAAAGTGCTACACAAAAAGAGGTGGCACAAAAACTATTTGGGATTTTTAAAACCATTTGTTCTGTCGCCAATATCAATTCAAATCCAAATCAATTTTTATCGGAAATCGGATTGGAAGAAAGCGAGCTTCTTTCAATTTCAGAAAATAAAGAAGACGCATTATTCCTCGGCTTACTTTTTAAGGAGTTTGCCCGTGTAAAAATGGATTTGAACCCTCATAACTGGAACATAATTATTGGTTGGGAAGCCAAAAAGAAACGCTACAAAGACGAAGATTTTATCTTTAAAGTACGCGATAAAGAAATACGCATAAAAACGCACAGCGAATCCTTGTCTCACACACTCATACCAAAAATATGTATGCCTTCGTACGAATCGTGGGGAGACATCCTTTTCTGGAGCTTACAAGAAAACGTACCTGGAGAATTCCCTTTTGCTGCAGGAATATATCCTTTTAAAAGAACAGGAGAAGATCCAACACGAATGTTTGCGGGTGAAGGAGGACCAGAACGTACCAACAGACGTTTCCATTATGTAAGTATAGGAATGCCAGCAAAAAGACTATCAACAGCTTTTGACAGCGTAACACTCTACGGAAATGATCCCGGAGAACGACCTGATATCTATGGAAAAATCGGAAACGCAGGAGTTTCTATTTGCTGTTTAGATGATGCTAAAAAGTTATATTCTGGATTTGACTTAACAAACCCTATGACTTCTGTATCCATGACCATTAATGGCCCTGCTCCAATGCTCTTAGGCTTTTTTATGAATGCTGCCATTGACCAGGAATGTGAAAAATACATCAAAGAAAACAATTTAGTAAAAGAAATAAACAAAAAGATAGATGGCATATATGCCGCTAGATCTACTGAACGCCCACAATATCAAGGAACACTTCCAGAAGGAAACGATGGACTCGGTTTATTTTTATTAGGAGTTACAGGTGATGAAGTATTAGCACAAGACATTTATACAAAAATAAAATATGAGACCATTGCGAAAGTAAGGGGAACTGTACAAGCAGATATTTTAAAAGAAGATCAAGCACAAAACACCTGTATTTTTTCTACAGAATTTGCCCTGAGATTGATGGGAGATGTACAAGAGTATTTTATACTAAACAATGTCCGTAACTTTTACTCCGTGTCCATTTCTGGATATCATATTGCTGAAGCAGGAGCCAATCCTATTTCACAACTAGCCGTTGCGTTTTACCGAGCTTACAAGGTTAAAGCCGCTGGCTCTGGTGTAGCCAGTTTTAATGCCATCAACGCCTTTATATTTACCCAGCAATT
>NVSD01000010.1 GCA_002401105.1 Flavobacteriaceae bacterium
AAAAATAGAGAATAAAAGAGTTGCTCTACAAAAAAGAATTAATTCATTAATAACATTCAATGTTGAACAAAAAATTATTTGGAGAATTCATTGATTTTTACTTACTTTGCAATTCAAAGTACTTTACCTATGAAAAAAGAGCAATATTTAGAAGATATCACTGAAATAAAATCTATTCTAAACAGATCATCCCGATTTATTTCCTTGAGTGGATTCTCAGGAGTGCTCGCTGGAGTTTATTCTTTGATTGGTGCATGGGTTGCATATTCTTTAATTCAGCATCAATATACGATGGTTGCCCCCCTTACTAGAAACAATACAAGTAGTTTAGAAAACTCTTTATTAATTGTAGGAGTTTTAGTAGCACTACTTTCCATGGCAACCGGTATTGCTCTTACAGTAAGAAAAGCCAATAGAAACAGCGACAAAATATGGGATAGCAGCACCAAAAGATTACTTATAAATTTTGGTATTCCACTAATTACAGGAGGTCTTTTTATACTTGTACTTTTAGATGCAGGCATGATAGGAATGATAGCTCCCTGCACCTTAATATTTTACGGACTATCCTGTGTGAATGCTAGTAAATACACGATTGGTACGATACGTTATTTAGGAATTGCTGAAATTATTTTAGGACTTGTTGCAACACAATATATTGGTTACGGCCTGCATTTCTGGGCATTAGGATTTGGGGTATTTCATATAATTTATGGTACTTTTATGCACTTTAAATACGACCAAACTATTTCATAATAAAAACACAAACATTTATCCTTGAAAAATATACTCGCACATATAAATAAAACATTTGACCATCGGATTCGATTGGGGATTATGTCGGCTTTAAGCGTGAATGAATCCATCACTTTTAATGAGTTAAAAGAACTCTTAGGTGTCACCGATGGCAATTTAGCGAGTCATATAAAATCCTTGGAAAAAGTAGACTATATTTTGGTGAAAAAACAATTTATCGAAAGAAAACCAAATACAAGCTATGCTATTTCTACCCTAGGAACGGCAGCCTTCAGAAAACACATCACTGCTTTAGAAAAATTAATAAAATTATCTTAAAAAAATTTACTCATTCACTTTGAATCACAAAGTACTTTAGACTACAAATATGGAAACAACAAAAAAAAGTAAAATTGGAAATTGGGCACAAAAATCTATTTCGGCACGCATGCTAATGGTAGGTTTTTTAATTCTTGTGTTACTTATCCCCCTTTCTTATATAGAACGATTAATAAATGAAAGATCCGATAGGCAAGAGCAAGTAGTAACTGAGATTAACAACAAATGGGGAAAAGAAGTACTCTTATATGGCCCTGTTTTAAAAATTCCTTACACATCTTACACAAAGAAAACCATCACTGTAAACGACAAAATAAGTATTGAAAAAACAGCACATAAAAGTTATTATTATTTCTTCCCGCAGGAATTAATCATAAATAGTAATATTCAGAATGAGAAAAAAAAACGAGGTATTTACAATACATCCGTTTACAAGGGGACTAACACTATAAACGGTACTTTTGGTCACATAAAATTCCCCGCAGCTATTTCAGAGAAAGATATACTTTGGCAAGAAACTAGTATTCTATTTAAGACTTCGAATTTAAAAGGAATAAGCAATGAAGTAAATATCAAATTAAATGAGACCAATTATAATTTCATTCCCACATTTACTTCCAACACCGCATCATACAATGAAATGCAACTACATACACTCGAAACGAAGAAAATACAAATAAATACTAACATTCAACAAACGGTCGTACCCTTTAGCATGGAATTAAACATGAGTGGGTCGGAACGGTTTCGGATCATTCCCATAGGAAAACAAACAAAAGTGAACATTAAATCAAATTGGAAAACCGCAAATTTCGTAGGAGATTTCCTTCCTTATAATTCCGATAAAATTACTGAGAATGGGTTCAACGCAAAATGGAAAGTATTACATATAAACCGACCATTCCCACAATCTTTTCRACACAATTTACCAAACCTTAATAAATACGCTATGGGGGTAGATTTCAAAATCGCAGTAGATCAATACCAACAGAACGAACGCTCAGCTAAATACGGTTTTTTAGTAATTGCACTCACGTTTATGGTGTTTTTCCTAATACAAACCATTAGTAACATARAGATCCATCCTTTTCAATACATAATGATAGGAATGGCCTTATTGCTCTTTTACACCTTACTCATTTCAATTTCAGAACACAGTAGTTTTTTTAGTGCCTATATAATTTCGAGTATTGCTACGGTACTACTCATCAGTTTATACTCTAAATCTATACTTAAAAACATTAAATTCCCCGTTTTTATAGCACTCTCTTTAACTTGCTTATATGGATTTATATTTATTATAATTCAATTAGAAAATTACGCATTGCTAGTAGGGAGCATCGGATTGTTTATAATCCTAAGTCTTGTCATGTATATATCTAGAAAAATAACATGGGACTAAAAAAGGAAAAACCTATTGTCATAAAATGACAATAGGTTTCTTTTATTTTATTTCTGAAGTTTTCGTACTAAATCTTCCAATCCATTTAATTGTAATTCGTAGACCAAGCCCATCATATCTCCTAATTTCCCTTTCGGGAATCCTTTATTTCTGTACCAAACAATATAATATTCTGGTAGATTTATTAAAAACCTTCCTTTGTATTTTCCAAAAGGCATTATTGCCTTGGCTACATCTTCTAAACTAAAACTTGGAGTTACATTCATTCTTTACCGTCTACAAAATCCTGCAAATATAGGAAACCTTTTGTAAGTTTCCCTTCTTTTGTCATACAAGCTCTTTCTAATATCCCATCTTTATCATTATTAAAAAACGCAGGAATAACATGTTCGGCAAAACTTGTTCCAAATCCTTCAGAGGCATCAATAGGTAACTCGCAAGGCAAATTATCCACAGCCATTACAGCAATAGCATCATCATTTTTAAAATACACTTCCTGCTCAGACATTGGCAAATACCCATAAATTGGTTCTGCAATTATAGAAGGTCTAATGGTAGAGGCAACTGGCCCATCAATATCACAACTTATATCCGCGACTACTTTAATATTAAAATCAGGCGATTTAGCATCGTCTCTAGTAAAAATATAAGGAGCACCATCTCCAAAAAAGTGTCCTGCAATATACATATCTGTCACTTTTGCAAATCGCATAAAATCACTCTCATAATCACTTGCATTTTTATAAAAATCTTGTTTACTTACTGTTTCCCCATCTTTTCGCTTATTATAATCCAAGACATCTATCTGAGCAAACACAGGCACAGAAAATATAGTATTCAAATAATCATCTACCGACACTTCTTTCATACCCATACCATCCAACATTTCCTTAGCGCCATTTCCGACACGACCAGAACCTGTCAATACTATTTTTGCGCGTTGTAACTTGTCTTTGATRTCGCTTAATTCATCAATCAATTCTTGTTGACTTCTAAGTGATTCAACTTTCGGTAATGCAAATAGGTCAAACTTTAGTCCATAGGTTCTAAATCCATTATAAGCCCCTACTATACCTGCATACCTCCCAAAAGCTACCAATCTTTCACCTCTTTTATTGGTGATAACCTCATGATCATACATTTGARTGTTTTTTTCTAACAACACATTCAATAATTCTCTATTATAGGATTGCTTTTTAATGGTATGCGAAAAGAAAAAGTATTTTTTATTGGGAATTAAAGTATCCATAGGCACTTCCTTCACTCCTAATAACACATCGCAATCATCAACATTATCCACCACTTTGATTCCTAAATCCATATAACTTTGATCCGAAAAAGCACGTGAATCTGAAGTCTCCACAATAATTTCTAATTCAGGAAATGACTGTAATAATTCTTTACATATCTCAGGAGATAGTACTACGCGTTTATCTGGTGGTGATTTTCTTTCTTTGATGATGCCTATTTTCATAAATATTTAACTGATTTAATGTGTTTCTTGATTTTTTATTAATCGTAACAAGCAAGTTGCAAATTTAAAATGAGTATTATATAGTAAAACAAGAAAAAAAATAATGTTTTGATACTATTCCTCTTATTTTGGTATAAATATTGTGATAATAAATCTAAAAATAAAGAAACCTACAAATTTATAATTTCATGGATTTTTTTAGTACTTTTGCATTCCTTGTTTAGGCAAGGAGAAAGATCATATACATATTGGGGACGACTGGTTTTGACAGCGAGATTAGTTAAAAAGTAAGCATGTCGAGTGATGAAATAGTACTCGTAAATCTCAATTTCAATTTTTTTACACGGCGAAGATAACTACGCTTTGGCTGCTTAATCCGAATTACAGTAGGATGAGCCTCGGTGCACAAGGTGCACAAGCTAAATGTCTCATGAAAGCCTTGGTTAGCGGCGTTCAGTATAGAGGCATCGTAAATGTTAACATAGAAAGGTAAGCATCTCGATTACTTTTTGAAACTTAAGAGAATAAGCTTTTTGTGGATTGTTTTTAATCAGCTCTAAGTCGAAAATTAAGAAAAAACTAAGCATGTAGAAGGCCTTTTGGCAACTTGTTTGGACCCGGGTTCGATTCCCGGCGTTTCCACTAAACACCCTCACGAACTTAATGTTTGTGGGGGTTTCTTTTTTTATATGAAATATTTAAAAAAATTACGCTTCCCCCATTTCAGGTATTTTAAATAATGTTTGATAATATCCTTTAGATTTCAAAAAGAACCAGATACAGCAGTTTCAACATCAATTATAGTATCACTATCAAATTGAGGGTAAATAGTAGCACTTTTAATATCCTTGACCCCATTAACACCTATAATTGTCGTACACTACTCTATTCTTTTGGCAACTCTCCTCCTCATAAACCCGTTAGGCGCTGTAATATAAAACATCCATACTTTTTTAAATTTATCTGTACTGCAGATAAAAAAATGTGAATACTTTACCTCCTCCAAGAAAAAAAAACCCAGCTATTCCCCCAATAAATACCTAGCGCAAAACATCCCTTGATACAAAGAACAATCGTTTCACAAGGCTAATATGTCGTATCACTATTAGTTTTGTCTGCTTCATTTCGTTTTATTCAAACTCAGTACGAACTGCCTATATATTTGCATCAAATATTAAAATTTAAAAAACCTAATAAATTCAACATGACGAAAAAAATTTTTATCACCATTGCATTGGCATTATTAATAGGAAGTGTAAACGCACAACAGAAAAGTTTTGGAATAAGAAGTGGTTACTCTAGTACTTTTATGAGCAAAAGCGGTCATAAAACAGGTAGCTCAGAAGATAATTACTTTATCCATTTGTWTAAGGATACAAAGATTTTTCCATTTATCCATCTTCAATCAGGTTTGGAGTACTCGCGAACAGGAGGAAGTATTGATAAATTTTCACATAATATTAATTATATAGGTGTGCCTTTGGCTTTAAAAGTAAAAGTGGGTCCTATATATGCCATTGGAGGAGGTACATTCAATGTTAAACTTTCCGAGACTAGCAGCCCTTCTGAAAGTCCATTTAAGGGAAGTAGTAAGTGGTACGACACCAACGCTTTTGTAGGACTAGGTCTAGAAATATTTATTGTAACATTTGACATAAAATACACCCATGGTTTAACAAGTATAAATAATGGATTTAGAAATAATGGATATCAGGCTTCCATAGGTTTGAGGTTTTAATATTAAATAACAATAAACTGATGACGCTGACTTGAAACCTGTACTCACACAGCACATAAATAAGACATTGTGACTATCATTCAGCATATCATTTCCTCTAGGTAAAAGCACTTACTTTAATGTGCTTTACTTTAAATACCATGTGTTCCCCTAATAATTAGTAACATATGCTTTTCCCAAATCCATTGGTTGGCTATTTTTTATACGCTCAACTAATGGGTTTTTAATTTTAGAAATACTGGGTCTTTTATCGTTTTATCGGCTAAACAGATACTACTCCTATACAATCTTTGCAGGTTCCTAATAAACAACTCATTCTGCCCTCCATATTAAGTATCCCGTTCTTTTCTATAATATCCAATAAGTAGCCTATAGGTATTTTTACATCAAAAAAAGGGAACAATATTCTAACGGTGTTAACGGAAGTATCCCGCTAATTACCGTAGGCATATCCATGTACATATTTTAGCTTTCACCATTTTTAATGTTAATTTTCCTTTTTCTAATTCTCTTACAAACCGGCATCAAGCACAGACTTTTCAGACAACTCTTTCTTATAACCGCGTCCTTCCGAAATAGCCAACCCGTATCTTTTTAAAACGGCAGCTGTTTTACTATCCAAATCATCATCCAACTCCCCAATTTTACCCATAATAGTAATTCCGGCAATCATAGTACCTGTAAAATCAAAAACAGGAACCGAAATAGCCGTATAATCCCGTAATAATTGTCCAGAACTCTTAGAAATCCCTTGTTGTTTTACAAGAGCCAATAATTGCTGTAGTTGTTTTTTTGAGCCAATTTCCTTGGTCGTTTTTAATTCTCTATCAAAATACTTCTGAGTATGGTGACTCCCTAAATTGGCTGCAAAATTAAGTCCCAACGCAGAATTTAATACTGGTAACACACTTCCTATTCTCAATTCTAACACCGCAGTGGAATGTGAACTATCTACTCGATACACAATAGTAGGCCCTGCATTTCCCCAAACACCTAAAAACACTGTCTGACCAATTTCTAAGGACAACTTTTCCATAATTGGCTTTGCTGTAGAAAACAAACTCACCTGATCTAAATAGCCCAAACCTAGTTGCAATGCATAGGGKCCTAAACTATATTGATTGGTATTCGGGTTTTGCACTACCAAGCCAATCTCTATAAAGCTTACCAAATAAGAATGAATTTTACTAGGAGATAATTGACTCAATTCCGCCAAATCTTTTAAGGGTAATGAGGTAGAAACTCCCATCAACACGTTGATTATAGAAAACCCAACACTTATAGACTGAATACCTTTTTTTGCTTTCAATTGATTTTAGTTTTATTAGAATTACAAAGATGCTTGTTTTTAAACTTAATTTATCACAAAGACTTCTTTTATGCATATTCAATACAAAAAATGGAGTTTCCAATTACAGAAACTCCATTTTTTGTATTCATGTTTTTTAGAACAAAAGAATACAAATTATTAATATTTTCCAGACAATAAAATTCCTCCAATGGGTGCTTTCGCCTCCAAACCTAGTTCTTTTAACATCATATATGTAGTACAAATAGCTGCCGTTGTTACTGGCAATCCACTTTCTTTTTGAATAAAATCAACCGCTGCTAATGATGGCATTTGAACACATGCAGACAAGACAATAGCATCTGCACCTTCTACATTTAATCTTTTATATATCTCCTTTAAGTTCTCAGGATCTTGAGCCGCTACCTCTAAATTATCAGGAATTTCTAAAGAAATGGAATCTATTACTTCTATCCCTTGATCTTCTATATAATCTACCACTAACTTTGTAAGATGCTTCATATAAGGAGTAATAATCGATACTTTTTTAGCTCCCATAATTCTCAATCCTTCTACCAATGCGCCTGCACTCGTAACAATAGGTGTCGGATAATCGTTGGCTACTGTTACCTTATGCAAATTTTCTTGCGAAAAACAATGGTAGCCTTTTCCCATGGACATAATAGCCACCAAACAGGCATAACCTATTACATCTACATGTGCATCTGATAATTCTTCTGCACATTTTAAGGACATTCCGTCCATGGCCTTTAATTCTTCCTTGGTTACTTTTTTCATTCGCATTCTACTAGAATGAAACGTAAATCGTTCTGGCAAAATAGATTCTCTCGCTCTTAAYATCGCAGGGATTTCCGTTTCCATAGTCACATTTGAACTTGGAACAATCTGCCCTATTCGGTATACTTTTTTACTCATATCTTCTTTTTTAAAAAGCTTTGACAATCGGGTTTTTCAAACTCCCAATTCCTTCAATAATCACTTCAACTTGATCTCCAGGCCACATCCATTCTTGAGGAGTTCTCCCAGCACCAACACCTGCTGGCGTTCCAGTCGCAATAATATCACCCGGATCCAAAGTCATGCTTTCAGAGATATCAGCAATAATATCATTTACATCAAACAACAAAAACTTGGTATTGCTATTTTGTTTTTCCACCCCATTTACTAAGGTTCTCAAATTTAAGTTATGAGGATTCGTCAATTCATCTGCCGTTACAATAACAGGACCAAATGGTGCAAAAGTATCCTGTCCTTTAGAGACAATCCACTGTCCTGACCGTCTACAATCCCTCGCACTGATATCATTTATTATAGAATAACCAAACACATAATCCAATGCGTTTTCTTTCCCTACTTTTGTAGCTTTACTTCCCATAATCACGGCCAATTCACCTTCGTAATCCAACTGTTTGGTTACATTTTCGTTATGCTGAATAGCATCGAAAGGACCAATAATTGCATTGGTTGGTTTGGAAAAAATCACACATTTTTGAGGTAATTCTTTAGAAGTATCTAAAGACCTAGCAGATTCTGCTACATGCTCCGTATAGTTCAGCCCAATACCAAATATATTTTTTCTAGGCTTCGGAATCGGCGCTAAAATTGTCGCATTTGTGGCAGGTACAGAGGTCCCCACTAACCAATTAACTTTCATATTAGCAACTCCTTCGTTTAAAGCCTGAATGGCTATTTTACCATAATCAATTAATTCCAACATACTCGTAGGTAAACAAATCCCTATTTGACTTCCGAATCTTTGCACATCCACAATTAAGTCATTGTACAAAAAACCTACACGTGCTTCCTGTTGCTGTATTTTATATGTTACTAGTTTCATTTATTCGTCTTTATATTATTAGTAATTTTGATAACCTCCATTGTCCTTAAATGGCTGCTCTTGATAAAAACCTAGCTTCGTAATGGTCGGTAAATCGTTGAATTGAAACAGACAGGCATCTTCTGTTTCCGATTTATTTGCATGCTCGTGCCAAGCCCAAGAGGGTACACAAAAAATATCTTTTTCTTTCCAATCATAACGCACCCCATTTATAATAGAATATCCCGATCCTTTTGCACATTGATACATAGTAGCACCCGTATGCCTATGCGCTTTTGAATGAAATCCTGGTTTTAATAACTGCATGGCAGCACCCATTGTTTGCATAGGATCACCTCCAGTTGCTGGGTTAACATATTTCATAATTACTCCATCGAATGGAGAACCATCAGACACTTTTGCCGCGTTTAACAAAGCTSCATAAGTGTTTTTCCAAGAATACTTAAACAAAGGAGAAAAAGGTTGATTCCATTCTTTATCCGCAGGTAATAATCCGCTTCCAGAATAGGTTAATGGAGAATAATCTAAAGGGAACAATTGTTCTTGCCCTTCATCCATCACCGTATAATCATTACAAGCCAAGGCATTTGCCAAAGGAATATCTAGTCCATCTTGCCAAATACAGGTTTCTCCATCTTCCGCCACGCCATGTTCGTGCCAACATCCGTTAGGAGTAATCACAAAATCACGTGGTTCTAAGGTTATTTTATGACCATCTACAATAGTATAACCTCCTTTACCTTCCATAATGAATCGCAAGGCGGTAGCTGCATGTTTATGAGAGGGCGTAGATTCTCCAGGTTTGGTAATTTGAAGTCCAGAAAACAACAATCCTACCGCTGCTTTCTCCTCTTTTCGTTTATCATTTATTAAATACACTACACGTCTTCCTGCTTCCGCTGGTGTAACCAACTCAGCAGCTCTCAACACATGAGGTCTAATTTTTTCGTAGTCCCAAAACATAACAGCAGATAGTGATCTCGGTTCCCAAGGCTCAATATCATTTGCAACGGTCCACAAGGCACCCGTTCCTAATTTTTCTAAGTCTTTATAATAGCTATCTAACTCCTCACTTTTTTTTACTCTAGCCCTTCCATAGGCCGTATCGTCTTGTTTATCCATGTCTTGTTTTTCTTAATTGCTATCTAAATTATTTAATAAATCGTCCTGCTTAAAATCTTCCTCGAACAATTCTATTGCTTGCTGTTTTTTTGTATTTACTTTGAATGAAAAAATATCGAACCTATTGTAATGACCTACAATATCGTGCATTTGTTTTGGTTGGATACATTTATTCAAATCTATATCGGCATATACAATACCTTCCTCATCTATTAATGGTTCACCTACAACTTCTCCTGTGGGACCAATAATTCCTGTAAAGGCACTGTTTTTACGCTCGAACTGTTTCCTTATACCCCAGCCTTCCTTTTCGAAAAACTGAATGATTTCTTCGGAAATAGTTGAACAAGATACTATGGTAAATAACTTACCTTCGAAAGAATGTGCCGACGCTCTTAATCGAATAGCATTCGCCATATTATAATCTTCGGGTGCTACTGGTAATGAGATATAATTAGCCACATGTACCATTTCTCCTTGCGATAATAAGGCAAAACGAGCTAGCGTATTCGTGTTTTCTCCACACGCTAAGGTTCCCAAGCCCCCAATATCTGTTTGATGTACTTTTAAGGAAGAGCCATCTCCTCCCGCCCATGTCAATTTTTCCGCCCAAGTAGGCACTAACTTTCTATGAACACTTAGTAACTTTCCTTTGTTGTCTATAATTAAATTAGAATTATACAAGGTTCCAGAACTCAGCGCACTCCGCTCGTTACATCCTATCACTACATGGCAATTATTAGCCTTGGCAGTTTCACAAAGCTTATCCACTTCTGGACCTGGTATTACGATAGAATTTTTATATAAAATCTCGAAATACTTACTCCCTTCAATAGGATTCATAATCCAATTCCAATAAGGATATCCCGAAATAAAAACTTCTGGAAAAGCTACAATGGAAGCTCCGTTCTTTGCCACTTCTTCTATAATCCCACAGGCTTTTCCCACCGTAGCGTCTACATTTAAAAACACAGGTGAAGTCTGAACTGCGGCTGCTTTAAATTTTGGATATTCGAACATTTTTCTGATTTATTAACAATAATGAATACTATAAAGAGAGGAATCTTAGCGTGTTACTTTGGTGATTTTTTTTGCTTTGGTGCAAAATATTTTACCAATCTAAATGTAGACCTCACACCTTTTGGTCTATTTACCGCTTCCGTTTCAAAAGCTACCTTAAACTCTAAAGCCAATCCTTTTTTAGTGATAATATGTATGTCTGGTCCTATAGCGAAAACACGCTCTCTGGAATTTACCATGTCCACTCCATTCATGGTATCTTCGTTAAATTGCCCCCCATAATATCCTTGAATAGCGAATCGTGTTTCTCCTGAAACTCCCGGTTTGAATCGTTTTTCACCTATAATATGTTCAAAGGCATAATTTACATGATAAAAGGTACCTGCTTTAAAATCAACACCTGGTACTTCTTTAAATTTCCCGTTAAATGACAAGTGATGTCTTAATGAGACAGAAAAATCTTTCGTTAACATTAAGGTCTGTGCATAGTATGGTTGAAATGTCAGAAACTTAGCTCCTGCATTGACAGGTGTAGTACCTTCGTTTAAATCAAATGACCCAGTAGGCAATAATACATCAAACTCCAACCTGTGAAAATAAGGTTTCCCAAATAGCTTTTTATTAAACCATTGTACACCCACTCCTAAAGTAATATCACCCAAACCGCTTTTCCCTACTAAATCATAAGGATCTTTGGAGTCTAATAAAACTACCGGTACTAAAGCATCAAATAATAGCTTCCCCCCAAACAAATCGGTATCCGTAATCCAAACCAATTGATTCAATAATAAAGCAGAGGATATTTTAATATCATCGTTCATATTAGGAGCAACAGCATTCCCGTCTTTATTCTGTAATATCCCCGAATAATAAGATAAGTATTCCATTAAATAAACTCCCGGTGCAGGAGGTGCTCCATCCAATACTGAGGTCAATCCATAATTCCCTGGAGGTTGCATCATCACATCTTGTGATTTTACATTTAAAGCTACAAGTATTAAAAAAACACTTAGTAAAAGTCTTTTATTCGATTGCATAAAATTGAATTTTAAATTAAAAGCAAGCCATTTTCATGACTTTGATTTTGCTAAACTAATAAAAAAATTCAGTATTATCGAATTAAATTCAATAATTGTGAATTATTTTTATATCTTTGAAACCGAAGAAAGGTATGAATATGATAAAATAGCAGTCTTTTTAATACATTAAATAAGTAAAAAAACATAAATTTATATCATTCATTCAATAACAACAATTAGCATAAAATTCWGTAACATGGACACATTAAAAGGAAAGGTAGTAATTATTACAGGGGGAGCTTCCTCYATAGGTGGAGATATTACCAGTAAATTTCACCAGCTAGGTGCCAAAGTGGTCATTGCCACCCGAAGTGAAGACCAAGGAAATGCAAARGTAGCTACACTAGGAAATAACGCACTTTTTGTAAAGACAGATATCACTATTGATACTGAATTAGATTTTCTTATAAGCAGTACACTTACCGCCTATGGAAAAATAGATATACTTATAAATAATGCTTGTTCCTACGGAGACGAAGGAGCTTCTACAGATAGGAACACTTGGCTTGCAACCTTAAATGTAAACGCTGTTTCTGCAGCCATCTTAGGAGAAAAAGTGAGGCCTCATTTAAAAAAGACGAAAGGAAACATTGTAAATATAGGTTCCATTTCTGGTAATTTCCCACATATAGGCA
The DNA here is from genome assembly GCA_002401105.1 of Flavobacteriaceae bacterium. Classification (GTDB taxonomy): domain Bacteria; phylum Bacteroidota; class Bacteroidia; order Flavobacteriales; family Flavobacteriaceae. The sequence goes on from NVSD01000010.1 coordinate 12,691, forward strand.
GGTGGGCATATCCAGTTTCCAAGGCCGCATTATTACACATTACAAAGTCTCAAGCCGTGGATTACGCTGCAGACGGGATTCGTGTTAACTTATTACGACTAGGACATATTTGGTCTGGGCCTTTTGAAGGATTAACAAAAGATGACAGACCACATGCAGACAAGGCAACCGCCAATTTTAACCTAAAAGGACGTTTAGCAGACGGAGAGGAAGTAGCAAATGTAGCTGCTTTTGTAGCTTCGGATTTAGCATCTTATATCACAGGAAGTGAAATCCCTGTAGATGGTGGTTACAGTGCCATGGKYCSARAWSRMMRTSRWYYWYWRYWCCSKGYSKTKSMRMAMWWGNATCGYMMWAMATYNGAACRYMTAAWRAATACTCAGTTGCTAGCATCGTACTGCAAACAACTAACAAATAAAATATTGATTTAATCTAAAAAACAAAAACATGAGCAGAAAAATAGCAATTGTAGGAGCTGGACAATCAGGATTACAAACAGGAATTGGACTTTTAAAAAGTGGTTTTGAAGTCACCTTGATTAGTAACCGTACTCCTGAGGAGATTTTAAACGGAAGAGTTACATCTTCTCAATGTATGTTTGATATGGCCTTACAACATGAACGTGATTTAGGAATCAATTTTTGGGATAATACCTGTCCTCCAGTAGAAGGAATAGGAATTACAGTTCCGCATCCAGAAATACCTGGAGAAACTGTAATCTCCTGGGCTGCCAAATTAGATATGAATGCACAATCTGTGGATCAACGTATTAAAATGCCACGCTGGATGGAGGAATTTGAAAGACTTGGCGGTGTTATAGAATACTGCAATGCAGATATAGRAAAACTAGAATCTTTAGCCGATTCTCACGATTTAGTGATTATCGCCGGAGGGAAAGGAGACATTGTAAAGTTATTTGAAAGAGATGATGAAAAATGTACKTTTGATGCTCCGCAACGTGCTTTAGCATTGACTTATGTAAAAGGAATGACGCCTAACAAACCATTTTCTAGAGTTGCATTTAACTTGATTCCTGGTGTMGGWGAATATTTTGTATTCCCCTGYGAAACCATYAATGGRTCYTGTGAAATTATGGTATTTGAAGGAGTTCCTGGAGGTCCAATGGACTGTTGGGCAGATGTAAAAACACCAGAACAACACCTTGCTAAAAGTTTAGAATTACTAGAAAAATTCCTTCCATGGGAATATGCACGTTGTAAAAATGTTACTTTAACGGATGATAATGGRCGTATTGCCGGACGATTTGCTCCTACAGTTCGTAAACCCATCGCTACCTTACCTTCAGGTAAAATAATTTTGGGAATRGCCGATGTTGTTTGTGTAAACGACCCAATTACTGGTCAAGGATCTAATAACGCWTCCAAATGTTCTAAAATTNATTTAGATGCKATYATCGCMCAKGGWGATAAMCCMTATGATGCAGCMTTTATGCAAGCWACTTTTGATACATTTTGGGAGTATGCAGAAAACGTCGTAAATTGGACTAATTCCTTATTAACTCCTCCTCCACCTCATATTTTAAATATGTTAGGAGCTGCTGGACAAATACCTGCTTTAGCATCCAAGTTTGCAAATGGGTTTTCTRATCCTACAGATTATTTTCCTTGGTGGACAAGCGCAGAGTTAACGGAAAAATTAATCGGAGAATTATCCACTCAAAAAGTAGAATAATATGGACGAACAAACATTTAAAAAATTCAGAAACACCTGCGGTAAATTTGCTACAGGTGTTACCATAGTTACGAGTACTAGTCACAAAGAAACGCTTGGAATGACGGCAAACGGGTTTATGTCCGTTTCCCTAGATCCAGCTTTAATTGTGGTTTCCATCGGTAAAAAACAAAAAATGCACGATGCAATCATTAAAAACAAGAATTTCGGAGTCAGTATTTTAACTTCTAAACAAGAGGCTTTAAGCAATCATTTTGCAGGCCAAAAAGACCCAAATTTAATTGTTAATTTTCAAAAAGTAAACGGCGTAGAGGTCCTTGAAGAAAATTTAGCTCATTTTGTGGCAGAACTTGTGTCCTCACATGAAGAGGGAGACCATACTTTATTTATAGGAAAAGTAACTGATTTTGATTTTAACGAAAAAGAAAGTGACCCCTTACTTTATTTCGGAGGTTATAAAACATTAAAAAGTAATTAAATGAAAATAACTGTTATAGGAGGAGGTCCTGGCGGATTATACTTCTCCATTCTAACCAAAAAAAGACTGCCTAATTGCGAAATTGAGGTGTTTGAACAAAATAAACCAGATGATTCATTTGGTTTTGGAGTGGTGTTTTCTGATGAAACATTGAGTGAATTTTTATCTTACGACCCTCGCTCTTATGACTTAATTCGAAATAGTTTTGCTTATTGGGACAACTTAGATGTTGCCAGAAACGGAGAAAAAGTACGCATAAAAGGAAACGGCTTTTGCGGTTGTTCTAGACTTACTTTATTGCAATTATTACGAAAGCGCTGCCAAGAAGAAGGTATTAAAATAACCTACGATACACGTATAGAATCACTGGATCAATTTAAAGATAGTGACATTATTGTAGCATCGGATGGTATTGGATCTAAAATTAGATCCCAACGTGAAAAAGAATTTAAGACTAAAACWGTCATGAAAACCAAYCAATTTGTTTGGTTAGGATCCACAAAACCATTGGACGCGTTTACTTACTTTTTTAAAGATTCTCCTTACGGAAGTTTTTGTGCACACACCTATCAATATGAAAAAGGGAAAAGYACYTGGATTTTTGAATGTACAGACGAAACACATGCCAAAGGAAAATTAGGTGATTTAGACGAAGCTGGCATTGTAGCATTTTTTGAAGATTTGTACAAGGAAGAATTAGACGGACATCCATTAATCACCAATAACACCTATTTTAGACARTTCCCACATATTACAAACGATAACTGGTACCACGATAATATAGTTTTATTGGGTGATGCCAAAGCCACTGCCCACTACTCTATTGGATCTGGAACAAAACTGGCCATGGAATGTGCCATCGCCTTRTCCGATTCGRTAGTTGAACATCCTAATGATGTSACAAAAGCTTTTCAATTATATGATACCAAAAGAAGARTCCCAGTAGAAAAAATTCAACATGCTGCCTTAGTATCACTCAACTGGTTTGAAGATATGGACAGACACATGGTACATGATTTTGACACTTTTAGTTTCAGTGTGATGTCTCGAAGYAAAAAAATAACCATTGAGAATCAAGCCAGACGCGATGCTAATTACGCAACTCGTATTATTAAGGCTTATAATAAAAACGCYAAYAATCCAGCRCTTYTGACTCCTCCTGCGTTTTCACCTTATCAATTAGGAAATCTAACCTTAAGCAATAAAATAGTAATGAGTCCAATGGGCCAATACAGCGCCACGCATGGCTTGGCAAATGATTGGCATAAAGTACATTATGGAAGTAGAGCCGTTGGAGGTGTTGGGTTGATTATTGCCGAAATGACAGCTGTTTCTAAAGACGGAAGAATCACACCGGGCTGTGCAGGTTTATATACAAATGAACACACCGCAGCATGGAAAAATGTTACGGATTTCATACATCAAAACTCGAACACTAAAATTGGAATTCAATTAGGTCATGCTGGTAGAAAAGGTGCCTGTAATACTCCCGAAAATGGAGGTCTAGCACTTACCGAAAATGCATGGAATATTGTTTCGGCGTCAGCAATCCCATTCTCTAAAAATCATGCTACCCCTACTGAAATATCAAAAGAGAGTTTACAAGAAATTCAGGAAGATTTTGTGAGCGCCGCATATCGTGCAAAAGAAGCAGGTTTCGATTTGGTAGAAATACAAGCRCATCATGGTTTTTTAYTAGCCTCMTTTTTATCACCTTTAACCAAYCAACGCATTGACGGATATGGTGGGAATATAAAAAACAGATCTAGATTTCCATTAAGYGTCATTGCAGCCGTTAGAACTAGATTGGGGAAAGATTTTCCATTATCAGTTCGTATTTCTGCCACAGACTGGGCAGATGGAGGAATTACGGAAGCAGATATTATTTATTTTGCAAAAGCATTAAAAGACATCGGTGTAGCTATTATCAATGTATCTACAGGAAATACAGTGAGTAACCAAAAACCTGTTACGGGAAGAATGTGGCAAAGCAACTTTGCTGAATTGATTAAAACAAAGGCAGACATTCCAACTATTACGGCAGGAAATATCCAAGATATAGATCAAGTTAACACCTTATTATTGAACAAACGTGCAGATTTAATTGCCCTTGGACGTCCATTTTTAACCAATCCTTCCTTGGTAAAAGAAATGCAAGCTTACGAACAGTTTCAAGCAAAAGACTTTGAGAAAGCCGGAATCCCAGCACAATATGTAACTGGATATGCAGCATTGTACAATATGTCTAAAAAACAACGTATAGAAAACGAAGCCATGAAAATTGCATTAAAACCAAAATCACATATCACGGCATAATCCACAAAAAGGGATGTTCAGCACATTTTGTACATTCTTTTTTTTTACTAAATTTATTCAAAAACTAACAAACAAATGCAGAATTTAAGTAAAAACATACAACAAGGAACTACMAAAATWATCGACTTAACACATACGTTAAATGAGTCATTTCCTGGGTTACAACTCCCCGATGAATTCGGACAAGTTGCGACTTTTAAAAAGGAACAAATTTCTAGGTATGATGATAAAGGTCCAGGATGGTATTGGAATAACTTTACTGTAGGAGAACATTTCGGRACACATTTTGACGCCCCTGCYCATTGGATTACGGGAAAAGACCATCCAGAAAACACGGTAGATAGTATTCCTCCAGAACATTTTGTTGCCARTGCTTGTGTGATAGATGCGTCTGCAGAAGTGGCTAAAAATTCAGATTTTATCCTGACGCCAGATTATATAAAAGCCTGGGAACAGCAACATGGAGATTTAGAAGCCGGATCATGGGTTTTCTTTAGAAGTGATTGGAGTAAAAAATCATTGGATGCTGCATTTTTAAACCTTGGTGAAGATGGATTAAATCACACGCCWGGTCCTAACAAAGAAGCCGTGGAATATATGATWTCTAAGGATGTTTTAGGTTTTGGAGTAGAAACCATCAATACCGATGCTGGTATGTCTTTTACTTGGGATTTACAATTACCCTGTCATACCTTGATGCACGGTGCTGGAAAATAYGGTTTACAATGTCTTACGAATTTAGATAAATTACCTCCTAAAGGTGCCGTCATAGTAGCTGCTCCTCTAAAAATAGAAGACGGATCTGGAAGTCCTCTTCGCGTTTTTGCAATGCTATAACAATCATCATTACGTCTTAATCGACACCTTTTAAATTCAATTACATGGCAGAAAGAWGTTTTAAAAAAGAAGTAGAAACACTACGTATCGGAAAAGGAGAAAYTTTTCATGGCGAAGGGATTTTAGCAGTGACAAAAGCATTGTTGGAATGYGGTGTCAGCTATATTGGAGGWTAYCAAGGCTCTCCCATWTCCCATTTAATGGACGTATTTGCCGATGCCAATGATTTACTGAGTGAACTAGGTGTTTACTTCGAAAATTCAGCCTCTGAAGCCGGTGCGGCCTCCATGTTATCCGCCTCTGTAATGTACCCTATTCGTGGTGCTGTTACTTGGAAATCTACTGTTGGAACCAATGTTGCTTCGGATGCATTGTCCAACTTATCATCTAGTGGTGTAATTGGTGGAGCTGTTATTATTGTAGGAGAAGATTACGGAGAAGGCTCTTCCATTATGCAAGAGCGAACACATTCATTTGCCATGAAATCTCAAATATGGTTGATTGACCCACGTCCTAATTTAGAAAGTATCGTAAATGCTGTAGAACAGAGTTTTTTGCTTTCCGAAGCTTCAAATACGCCTGTTATATTACAACTTAGAGTTAGATCTTGCCATTTACATGGTCGATTTACTGCCAAAGACAATAAAAAACCATCCTATACTATTTCGGRAGCCCTAAACAATCCCTTAAGAGATGGAGACCGTATTGTATTGCCTCCTGCTTCTTTTAAACAAGAACAAGACAAACTAAACAATAGACTTCCGAATGCTATAAAGTTTATCAAAGAGAATAAGTTAAATGAATTTTTCGAAGGTGAAAGAGATGACCTAGGAATCATCGTTTTAGGTGGTATTTACAATAGTTTAAATCGTGCATTGGTTCAGATAGAAATGTCGGATCATTTAGGAAACACAAAAATTCCTATTTATTGTATGAATGTTACCTACCCTCAAGTCCCAGATGAATTGATTACTTTCTGTAAAGACAAAAAATCAGTATTGATTATAGAGGAAGGACAACCTAATTATATAGAACAAAATATCAGCTATATATTCCTTAAAAACGGAATTACAACCACATTATACGGTAAAAACGTGTTGCCAGAAGGTGGAGATTACAGTATTGGAGTGATTAGAAATGGTTTAGAAAATTGGCTACTTGCCAATACAAGCGACGAAAAAGTGCCATTAGAAAATGAGATAAACTTCTCACCTAGTGAATTACAAACCTTGGATAAATCCATTCCTTCCCGCCCTGCAGGATTCTGTACTGGATGTCCAGAACGCCCCGTTTTTGCAGCCTTAAAAATTGTGATGCAAAATTTAGGAGAACATYATGTCACTGGAGATATTGGCTGTCATATATTCTCCTCTTTACCACCGTTTAATATTGGGACAACCACCATGGGKTACGGTTTAGGTGCTTCTTCTGCAGCGGCTTTTAACACATCRCATATTACTTTAAAAGACCAAAAAAAATCTATTTCTATAATGGGTGATGGTGGATTTTGGCACAACGGTTTAAAYACGGGGATTAGCAATGCTGTTTTYAATAAACACAATGGCCTGATCATTATTATTGATAATAATTATGCRGCWGCCACTGGAGGTCAAGATGTRATGTCYTCTCAAGCTGACAACCCAATTAGAACCACTTATAACAGTATAGAAAAAGCAGTAAAAGGTGTAGGCGTACAATGGGTAGAACTGATGGATGACACCTATGAAGTAGAAAAAATGATTCAATTAATTACGAAGGCTTTGACAAGTAATGAACCTGGACCAAAAGTGATTATTGCACAATCCGAATGTATGCTAAACAAGCAACGCAGGGTRAAACGYGCCGTAAAATCGTTGTTAAAAAACAATAAAAGAGTTGTAAAAGAACGATTTGGAGTGGATTCAAAAGTATGTACTGGAGATCACGAATGCATGCGAYTRTCTGGCTGYCCTTCCTTATCCTTAGACTATAGTCCAAAYCCTTTAAAAGAAGATCCAATTGCAAAAATTGACAATTCKTGTGTGGCTTGYGGTAACTGTGGAGAAGTAGCGGAAGCAGCTGTWTTATGTCCTTCGTTTTACAAATCGTCYGTRGTGATTAACCCTACAAAATTGGAGAAATTTGGTTTTAATATTAAAAAATCAATCATTCAATATTTACAAAAAAAACGGGATAAGAAACGCGTAAAACCGAGTATCTCCGCATAGATTTCTTTATTGACCAATAATTCACAAGCAAAATGACAGTAAATCAACATAAAAAAATAGAACCTTTAAAAATAGTGCTCATAGCCATTGGCGGAGATGGAGGAGGCGTTTTAACCTCGTGGATTATTAAAATGTGCGAGAATAAAGGCTACTGGGCGCAATCAACTTCCATTGCTGGAGTTGCTCAAAGAACAGGCTCTACGGTGTATTATATAGAAGCCATTCCTTTAAAAGATATCACAATAAATGGGGTATTACAAACACCTGTTTTAGCCCAAATGCCAGGTCCATTTGATGTAGACATTGTAATGACCACAGAACTTTTAGAAGCAGGAAGAGCCTTACAACGGAAATTTGTTTCTAAAAAAACGACTCTTATTTTCTCTACTCATAGAAACTTAGCCATCGCCGAAAAAGAAAAGCCAGGAGATGGAATTTCGGAAAGCAATGCGGTGTTTGAATTGACCAATAAATACGCGAAAGAATGCTTGTATGGAAACTTAAAATTAATTGCAGATAAAAATAAAAGTGTTATTTCTGCAAGTATGTTTGGAGCCTTAGCAGCTAGTGGAGCTACACCATTTTCTAAAGAAGATTTTTTAGAAACTATTACTAAAGGAGGGATTGCCGTACAACAAAGCACCGCGAATTTCGAGGAGTCTTATACCCATATCAAAGAGATGAAAGACAAACCAAAGGAGTTAAAACCAACTTTAAGTCCTACCGCATTTTCTACAATGCCTACTGCTGGTGAATCACAAAAATTACAGTCTTTAATTGATGAAATTAAAAGCAACTTCCCACCTATTTTACATGATGTTGTATATGCAGGTATCACACATTTATCAGATTGGCAAAATGAAACATGGGCGAAAGTATATCTAGATAAATTACAGCCCTTTCTAATTATTGACAAGAAAAAATCACCACAGAAATATGAATTAACAAAACAAATTGCACGCTATCTAGCTATTGCAATGGCTTACGACGATTTGATATTTGTGTCAGATCAAAAGACAAGGACAGAACGCTATAAAGAAATGTATGATCAAGTAGAAGCATCGGAAGATGACTTAGTACATACCTTGGATTACTTACATCCTTCTTTTCCTGAAATAACCGGATTTTTACCAAAAAAAATGGGGGAACGATGGGAAAATGACCCCAAGAAAAAAGCACTGTTCACAAAATACTTAGACAAAGACAGACGTATGTACTCCACTAATTTATTTTCATTTTTGATGTTATACACCTTAGGAGGCATGAAAAAATGGAGGCTAAAAACATACAGACATCATTTAGAAATGAAAAATGTAAACCAATGGCTTCAAAACATCACATCCGTGGTAGATCAAAATTATAATTTAGCTGTAGAAATAGCCAAAACATATCGTTTAAAAAAAGGCTATGGAGACACCTATGACCGTGGTGATTCTAAATTTGCATTTATCAATAAGTTCGCAATAGACCACAAGGATAATTTTCGAATTGACGAATATGTAGCACATTTAATAGCTGTAGGCTTGAAAGAGCACGAAGTAGCTAAAGTTCAAGAAAAAATATTAGAAATGCAACCTTTAGTCATGACTAACAATCCAAAAGCCAGCGTATAATAACCGAAAACAATATGACAAAATATCATACAATTTTTATAGGAGGCGGTATTAACAACCTCGTTTGTGCAGCCCTATTAGCTAAAAAAGGACATGCAGTTTTAGTGATAGAACGCACTGAATATTTAGGTGGATGTATTAGAAGCGAACATATAGATGGATGTATAATTGATACATTATCTACCGCATATCCCTTATTTGTAACATCTCCTGCTTATGCTGAACTTGCCACAGATTTAGCAGAAAATGGTATTAAATTCATCAATAACGACACCCCAACGGCCACCATTTTAAGCAATAAAAAATTTAGTATTTTAAAAACGAATGCTACCGAAAACGAATTAAATTTTGATAAATTAGAAGATAAGGAAGGGCTTAGATATAGAGAGCAAATAAACTGGGTAGGTGAAAATGCCGAGGTCTTATTTTCTATATTAGGACAAGAACCAATTTCTTTGAGTGTTGCTAAAACATTGGGTAAATTTGTATGGAAAAAAGGAATTCAAGAAAGTGTAAAAACCATTGGTAATTACCTTACTAACATCCGAAATGACTATCCAAATCATTTTAAATCACAAGAGTTACAAGCCCTGTTAGCGCCATGGGTATTACATACTGGACTCTCTCCCGAAAGTACTTTCTCGTCTACCATGACAAAAATAATTGCCTTTACCTTAGAACAAGTAGGGTTGCCACAAGTAGAAGGAGGTTCTTATAAAATTGTAGAAGCTTTTGAAAACATAATTACATCAAAAGGAGGAATTTGCATCACCCAACAAAATGTAGAAGAAATTCTTATTGATGATCATAAAACAGTTACAGGAATAAAAACCWCGAATGGKGACATTTACAATGCRMGTAATGTAGTCGCTAGTGTAACCCCAACACAATTATACGGCTCGTTGCTCGATAGTAAAAACGTTCCTGARAAGGTAACAAAGGAAGCTTCTAATTTTAAATATGGGATGGGAAACATGCAAATCCATCTTATTTTAAACGAAAAACCGAAATGGTTTGACAAAGCSCTCRCCCCCGTAACTTATGTACATTTAAGCGATGGKATAGATGCAATTTCYAAAGCCGTGAATGCAGCAAAAAGACAAACACTTCCTGCAAATCCTACTATTTGTATCGCTCAACCATCCGAAAACGATCCTACAAGAGCAACTGACGGAAAGTCGGTATTATGGATTCAACTTCCAGAATGYCCAAATTTCCCGATAGCAGATGGTGCTAATAAGTTAAACGASTTGACAAAAGGGGAATGGACGGAGGAGTTAAAACAAGCCTACGCTGATAAAATYATCAAGGAAATAGGTAAGTACATCTCTAATATTGAAAGTGCGTGCATTTACAAATCAATTATATCTCCTAAAGAATTAGGGCAACTAAATGTAAATCTAGTGAATGGAGACCCTTATAGTGGACTTTGTGACATAGGTCAATATTTAGCTTGGCGACCACTAAAAGCATTRAAAAAYCAYGATACTCCAATTAAAAACYTATATCACTCTGGAGCGTCTACACACCCAGGACCAGGATTAGGTGGTGGAGCTGGATACTTAATAGCACRRCAACTTTTAAATAAATAATATGAAAAAGATATTTTCTAAAGAGCAAAAAGTGAAATTTAGCCATTGCGATCTTGCAGGAATTGTATTCTATCCACGCTTTATGGAAATGCTCAACGAATTAGTGGAAGACTGGTTTGAAGAAGCATTGGACTACTCTTTCTTATCTATGCATCCCAATAATGGTATCCCCACCGTAGATTTACAAGTGCAGTTTAGAACAGCTGCCAGACTAGGTGATGTTTTGATAAAAAAATTATGGGTTACTGAACTAACCGAAAAATCTTTGACCTATGCCTTTGAATTTACTTGTAAAGATAAAACCGTTTTAAAAGGAACTGCCGTTCTAGTACATGTGACACTAGATAAAATAAAAGGAGGCATAAAAGCAGGGAATTGGCATAAAGAAACTAGAAAACATATCTCATCATATAGAATCTCGTAAGGGCGTATTACATACGCCCTCCTATCCCGTAAACGTAGCATGCTACGTCTCCATAGAGTATGTGCTACGTCTCCATAGTAATGGCGTATTGCATACGACCTTAAAACAATAAGCGCTCATAGTAGTTACTTTTCTTAGCAAAATTCCACTGACCAACAACTCCAAAATTAGTATACTCAAAACCAGAAATYGTGGCAGARGCAATATTAGTTGTAGTTGCTACAATATTAAATTTAAATTGATTTGAAAAACGGTATCCTAAAGTAGTTTGTAATCGATAGGTTAATTGTTTTTTATACGTCTCGATATTTTGGTATCCTAACGCTCCTGTAAACTGATAAAAAAACTGTTTATTTTTCCAATTAATCTCTTCTTTRTTTAAATCAAAAAACACTTCGTACGCATTAAAGGCATCAGGGCTAAAATACAAAGCATCGTGCTGTTCTTTAAAACTAATATACTGATAATTAACGCCTATTTTAGTCACAGGACTTGAGGACAATTTTTGATACAGCGAAACAAAAAGTARCTGTCTTTGATTTCCATCTGAAATAGCACTCAAATCTGATTCTATATAAGAGCCAATCCCTTGGTTTAAAAACAAGTGATATTTAACATAGATTTTATTATACTTTAGGTTTTCTGCTATTAAATCAGCATTGAAATATTGTTGCTCTCGCTTTAGTCCTAAGGTAACGGTTTGATATTTTAAATGTAATGATTCCATCTCCACTAGTCCTAATAATGATGACTTTGAAGAAACATCTCCTCCTAAAAGGCTGAATCCTACATTAGCTTTTACACGAATTTTAGGGTTTACTTGGTAATTAGCACCTAAAAACAAGAGTTGAATCGTTGCTTTTTCATTAGATAAATGATTTTCCGACAGTCTGTATTGATACATCATCGAGGTTTGAAACAATGCATTTTGATACATTTTTGCTGTAAGCTTATTTTCTACAGAGGAGTTATCGCCACTATCATAAATATAATCTGTACTAATTTTAACAGAGGGACTAAACTTTTTTTCTATACTATTCAATAGTTTTAATGCATCTTCTTGCCCCGTAAATATACTCAAGGTATTACGCACGCCTCTATAGGCCTTCTTATAAGATCTATTGGCAAAATAAGCATTAGCCAAACCTAAATTAGCATTAAAATCAACGTTGTTTTCATGGAGTAATTGAATATAAGATTCTTCTGCATTCGCATAGTTTCTCAAACGCATATATAAATCTGCCTTAATTAGTGAAATCCATGCCTTCTCTCCATACTCTTTTTCCAATTCAACAAGTTCATTCGTAACTGTTTTGTATTTTTTATTCCAAAGTAGTGCTTGTAGGTATCTTATATGAGTAGCTTTTATTGTATTCTTATCCWTACAACGCAACATCTTAGTCCTAGCAATAGTACTATATTTTAATGCTTCCTTGTTATCTCCTTTATAATAAGCCAATAAGGATCTTGCATTTGCAACTGCCACCGAATCTACCACGGTCCCCTGGATACTGTCCAGTGTAAACGCCACCTTTTCAAACTGCCTAGATTGTAAAAATACATTGGCTTTATCCAGTAATACTTGAGTATCTAAAGGAAAATGAACTAGTAGTTCGTTTAATAAATCTAGGCTATTGCCGTACTGTTTTTCTTTTAGTAACACAAATGCCAACGCCTTGTATATATGTTTTTTACTAAGTAATATCCCTTKGTTAGAAATATCGATTTCCAAGGCCTTATCTATATATAATTTAGCATTCTTGAACTGTTTTAAATTTGCATAAGCATTTGCCAAGCCAATTAAAACTACCATATTGTCAGGTTTCGATTTTTGCAATTTTTGGTAATACATCAACCCTTCTTCATATTTTTCACACCATAAAAATGATTCTGCATAATTTAATTGAAGTTCAAAATTAGTAGGATATTCATTGGTCAAAGTAAAAAATAACTGTTGCGCTTTTTTKGGRTTTTTGTACAATCCTAARGCCCTAGCATGGCATAATCTCGCSGTTATATTTTCTGGRGATTCTTTTAAWACCTCTTCAAAAAAAGATGTTGCCGACTCAAACTTACCGTTTTCCAACATTTTAAAACCATCCGCCATATCCTGACTATAACTAGTATAAAATGAAAAACATACAAACATAAAAATTATTGAAAATTTCATACACAAAATTTAGGGATTACTAACAAATGCAATTTATATATAAAACACTGATAATTAACCCCCAGAAACATGCATCTCACCGAAGAAAAATCAATTTTCACAGTTTCGTTCACAATCTTTGCTATAATCATCCCCTAAAAACTCAATATTATTGAAATAACAAAGCAGTAAATTCTCTTGAAATAAAACGGATAATTTGATTAAAATGRTTTAAAATTCATTGTTTTTTTCCGCTTTAGTATGACTTTTTATATTCATCATATTAAAAAAAGAATAAAAAACTCAGGAGGTCAGCATTAAAATAATACATGTTTTAAAATAAATCTAATGACTTATCTACAACAATAACTTCACCTAAACCTACTAAAGCAACTTGATGGCAAAAATGTAAATAAAATAATAAACATAAAACATTTCTAATTTTTAATTCAAAAAAGATGCATATATCATATATAAAAAAAGAACTACTAGGTTTAAAATTAAAACCCGCACATATATTTACCATTTCCATAATTATAGTAAATGCTGGAAACTATCTCTTAAATGTTATTTTAGGTAATATATTAGGTCCTGAATTATTTGCCGACACAGCCGTTTTAATAACACTTTTACTTGTTCTTTCCTTTATTGGAATGGCCTTTCAGGTGGCTACAGCAAAATTTATAATACTTTTAGATGCGTCAAATAAAGTAGCTTTAACAAAATTAGCTATTAAATATGCCTTTATCCTAGGSGTAGGTACTAGCATCATATTAATTGCTTTAAGCAATAAACTTCACATTTTATTCCAGACCCAAACACAAGGAATGTTTATAATATTTGCCATTGGAGTCCCCTTTTATTTTTTCATGTGTATTAACAGAGGTATTTATTTAGGCGAAAAAAAATTAGTATTGCTATCACTTACCTATCACAGCGAAATGTTAAGTAGATTAATTTTTACACTATTATTAGTTGTTATACTACCAAAATCTTACAGTACCATAGCCGTAGCCGTTGGGATATTGATATCATTATTAATAGGCTTATATCCATTAAAACATAATTTCACTTTTAGCACTTGGCTAGAAAGCAAAACCACTTTAAACCCTCATAAATTTAGAGCTTTTTTTATGGTTACTGCCTTTTATGAGTGTACTCAAATTCTAATAAACCACAGTGATCTTTTACTTGTAAAACATTTTTTCAACAATTACGACACAGGGCTTTATGCCGCGTTAGCATTAATAGGTCGAGCAGTTTANTATACGGCCTGGATATTTATAATGTTATTGCTCCCAAAAGTTATAGCATTAGAAAAACAAGGAAAAGACACAAAAACAACATTATTTAAATATGTTTTTTATACAAGTTTAGTGGCCATAGCATTAATTATTTCTTCTAAACTTTTCCCCACTCAAATTGTTGAAGTCCTCTTTGGAAAACAATATGTAGCTATCGCCCCTCTTTTGTGGAAATACGCTTTGGCATCGTCCATTTTTGCCATCGCCAACATATTCACTTATTACTTTTTATCACTAAACAAATACATACCTATAGTTATATCAAGTATAATAGGAATTGCACAAATCACAACCATTACACTATTACATAATAGTTTAAATCAAATAGTTGTAATACAAATTTATCTGATGATTGTACTTCTTATTTTTCAGTGTATCTATTTCATTTATCATCATAACTGATACATTCAACTATGGTAACAATCAAATCAGCGAATTATTTAGAACGATTCCAAACAAACAAATACCTTTAAGTTAAACCTTTAATATTTACAATTATGAAAATAGCCATGGTTACACCGTTCCCTCCTAGTAAGATCACATTAAATGAATATGCATATCATTTAGTAAAAGAATTTTGCCAAAAGGATGAAATAGACGAAATTGTATTGATTACAGATCATACAAAAAACAAAAAAACAATTGACTTTTACACTGTTGATTGTTTGGTAACAATTAAAGAATCCTGGAAATTCAATAGTTATTTTAACCTTTTCACAATACTCTCAACGATACTAAAAGAGCGACCAGATGTCGTTTTATTTAACATACAATTTATGACTTTTGGAGATAAAAAAATACCTGCAGCCTTAGGACTTTTACTTCCATTTTTCCTGAAAATATTCAGAGTCCCCAACGTTGTTTTATTGCACAATATTTTAGAACAGGTAGATTTGTCAGAAGCTGGTATCTCAAAAAATAAAATTAGCCAGTGGTTCTATTATAAAATTGGTACTCTTTTAACTCGCTTAATCTTAGAGACAGATGTATTAGCAGTTACCATAAGTAAATACGTTAAAATTCTACAAAAAAAATACCATAAAAATAATATTGTTCATATTCCTCATGGTTCCTTTCGAATCCCTTCGCGTACACATTTTGACATCCCCAAAGGCACCAAAAAAATTCTAACATTTGGAAAATTTGGTACCTACAAAAAAGTAGAAGTATTAATAGAAGCAGTAGAAAAACTTAGAAAGAGAAGTAAGGAAACCTTCGAAATAATTATTGCTGGTACGGACAGCCCAAACTCAAAAGGTTATTTACAAGCTGTAGCCCAAAAATATAAGCACGTAAAAGGCCTTACTTTTACAGGTTATGTTGAGGAAGAAGACGTAGCAAAAGTTTTTGAAGATAGTACGGTTGTGGTATTTCCATATAGTTCGACCACTGGTAGTTCGGGTGTACTGCATCAAGCGGGATGTTATGGAAAAGCTGTTATTCTTCCAGATATTGGTGATTTAAGTCTTTTAATCCGAGAAGAAGGATATAATGGCGAATTTTTTAAGCCTACAGATTCAGACTCACTCTCAAATGCCATCGAAAAGATTATTAGTAACGATGCTTATAGAATGGAACTAGCTATAACAAACTACAATGCAGCTTGTTCATTACCATTAACCATAATTGCAGACATGTACATCGTATATTTCTCAAAGTTAAGAACTAACAATGTAAAACATTTTCTAGTAAGTAATAAATAAATAGGATTGCTTTGGCTTCCCTTTGGTCGAGATAAAACCAAAATATTGTTGTCTACGCTTTCTCCAATACAAATTCCCCACTACAGAGGCTGGTATTGTATCATAATCATACAAACACCAGGACATAAATGCAAGTGTATCTTTTCTAAAGTACGTTTGCATTTTTTTATGATAATCCGCTTGTGCTTGATCTCCATTAACAAAAGGGTTCCATAACAACCGATACGAAGTTTCCCCAAACTCCTGTAAAACCAGCGGTTTATTAGGAATYCTAGCTTTTAATAGTTTGTACTTTTTGATAAAACTAGTGGCACTTTTATAATAATGATACGACACTATATCCACCTCGTTTTTTAACAAATGTGCATTCTCTAACTTCCCCCATCCAACGGTAACCATATGATTCTTATCAATTTCTTTAATAAGTGCGAGCATTTGAACCAACCATTCAGTAACTTCTAACTTGCCTCTGGTCTTAAAATCCAAATCAGGTTCATYTTTAACATCCCATGCCAGGATTGCTGTATGATTTTTAAATGCACTTACTATTTCCCGAGCATGACTATGAGTTTCTGTCCAATTTAACACGGTGTAATCACCGTAAAAATCAAATAATGTTACAATCACTTTCAATTGCTGTTTCTGGGCAATATCCAATACTTGCTCCAACTTATTAAGTTTCTCCTTACTAACATTTGATTTTCCAAATTCAGCATAGGGCACAAAAATACGTACGGTGTTTAAACCTATTTTTTTAATATGATTAAAATCTGCTTCTATTATAGAAGCGTCAAAAGCATCAGAAAACATCGCCCAAGGCAAATCCTTAGGATAGTAATTAATACCTTTTATAATATATTGTTTGTTAGCTACTATAATTTTATCATTTTCAGCTCTAATCAAATCATTCGCATTAAAGCTAGGAATTGAAATAGGAATTGAAGTACTCATTCCAAGTTTTATTTTTTGCAAGTGTCGTACTCTCCAAAAACCATCTTCTAATAACATCATCACTTTATAACTTGAAGTATCCCGAACTATAAACTGTAGTTTATTTTTTTTGTATACCCGCTGATAACGCTTAACATTATCATCCGTAAAAACAACTAAAGTACCATCTTCACTATAAAATTTCAATGTCAATTTATGACTTAAAGTAGTACCGTCTATAAAAATATTCTGCTGCTTATTGTAAGATATTGTATGGTATAAGTTTACTCTAGAACTATCCGTATAGTAATCATCAACACCATAAGACGAATTATTTTTTAATCCAATACTTTTAACATACCACGATTTTATATAATCTTTTTCAATCTTTTCTAAGGCTTCTTTATGTATATACCTACCTTGATTTTTTAATGGGCTCCATATAACTTGAGGGACATAAGTTTGTTGAGATTGGAATTCTGAATGCAACATACTTTCCCTTTCTGCTCCTGAATTAAAATAAATTAAAATATTGGAAAACCCAAGTATCATAAGTACCATTAACAGAACAAATCCCAAAAGTAACACTCCTTTAATTATATGTTTTTGCCTACTATCCTCCATATTAATACAATAGTATCTCTTTTTTCAAACCCATAGTTTCAATCCTAAAATTGTAATTTTTATTTGAGGCATCAAAAATGGCACCATCAAAACTAACTACACCCCTAAAAGTACGTTTTTTTATCGTTTTTATATGTTTATTTTTAAGATACACATATAAATAAACTGAAATTCCATCCGGCATTAACTGATCTATAAAACTATGTAATGGCCCTACTATAAGTTCCTGACTCGCCCTATTAAAGGAATAGTTCACATCCAAAAGTGCAGGTTTAAACGTAAGGCTAATCTCATTACTCGTTGATATACCATCCACATAAGCACGAATAGACCATGTACTTGGAATTTCTGGATGAATAATTTTGGCCTTAGCAACTCCTCTTATAGTAGTTCCTTGTACCATTAGTACTTGTTTAGAATTTGAAGTAATTACAAAATTTATTAATGTCCCATCTGCCACAATATTGTTATAAATATCTTTTATCGCGGAACTAGTTAACTCTAATAATTGATTTCCATCAGCAAAGAAATGCGCCGTGTTTAGTGTTATTTTAAAATTTTTAGGAAAAGAAGGCTTTATGAATACATTCACTTCCTTTGAAGAAGTATTCCTGAATTTTGTAGACATCAAATACAGTCCCGTTTCTGTATGAGAATAGTATCTTTTCCACGCTATAAATTGTTCAAGTTGGATATTTTCCACTTTGTATTTATTGTTATAAAAAGATGAAAACTGCAAGGTGTTTTTACCCGTTAAAGGGTTATCAAACCTATCAGTAGCCACAGCCACTAACATGCTAAAATCAGTAGAACCTGCTTGTATACTTGGTGGTCCACAATAATTTTCTAAGAAAAAAATGTTATTCATATTAGAAAGCACCTCCACATAACCGGACAATACCATAGATTGATTATTGGATAGTTGCCAATTAATCAATCCCATTTTTTCACTTATAAAAGCAGGAAACACAAAATTAGATGTCCCATCCTTAAAAATAGGAGTCAACACACTGGTACCATATGAGCTTTGTATAAATAAAAGTAGTGTAGCGTTTGCACCGCCTTTAAAACTAAGCTTAATAAGCTCTCCAGCTACAAATTTGTTGTGTCCATGAATAAACTGAACATTTTCATATTCAACCACTGGACTATATTCCCGTTTATCACTAAAAATAATTAGCAATAACAGACATAAAAATATGTTCACTAGCTGTTTCATTCCATTATTTGTCCTAAAAAGTTATCCATTTCTATTTTTATAGTGTAAGCCCCATTTGCATCAAAAAAGGTTTGCTTATATTTTGATTGATACAATTGATTTCTTTGTGGTAAAACTTGGGCTGATATTTCCGCATTCGGGAGATTATTCACAAAACAATGTTCAAGTCCAGAATCTATAATTTCAAGACCTTCCAAATCTGCCAAAACATATTCAAAACTTCTYKTTTTTTGAACTCTAATACCATTTTTTAAAAATTTATGATCCACCCAAATAAGCTGGTTGTTAGCATCATAATACGACAGTATTAATTGAGGTATGGTCACTTCTTTAAGTCCATAATTAAACAGCTCACCTTGGACTTTTCCATTGCTATAGCTCACCTCTGAAAGTGCAACRTTTTTATACAAATTTCGGGTTAGTACATTCCCCATACATTCTAAAGAAAACGTTGTTGGTATTGTGGTAAAGTTAGCCATAGTGAACTCCTTTGGATTGAACGTACTTGGTTTTAAAGCATCTTTATCTAACCAAGCTACTCCTTCAAAATCAACTCTAAAGCTTGTTATCTCTTTGGGCATCAAACAATGTTTTATAGTATACTGAGCATTGTAACTCGCTATTTGTTGATTAGACTTATCATACAATCTGGCCTTCACATCAACATCTGCAGGAACATTATCAATGTTTTGAATTTCTCCGATTACACTATATTTCCCATCAATAAAAATTAGACGCGCACTTAACACTTCCAATACAGGTCTCTTTAAAACATCTTCATGAWGCGTTTGTTGCGTAGTAATACGACGTCTTCCATGATTATAATATTGAGTTGAATTAGATTGTACCAATTGTTCAGGTGCCAAATCTGTATTCTTCTCATTAGGGATTACATACCATTTATACTTCTTTTTAACGACTTGAAAATACTCCGTATATTCTGATTGTTCGATTGCAGTAATCCAAGTAGACACAACAGAAACTCTTGCTGATGTATCAGATATTTTATCCGATACTACCTTCATACTTTCCAATTTAGCGTAAGAATTAATTACCCCATCCTTTACGGATAACTGCAACATAAAAGCATCTTGTTTTATATGATTTGGTAAAATGTAGGAATGTGCTCTTTCAAATTCTTTCATATCCAATGCATCATAATAAGAAGTAATGACATTCTCAGGAGAGATATGCGCCACTTGTGTTAAATATGTATTGTAACCGCCTTTTCCAATTAATAGTAATAAAAATAATATCCAAACTTTAGAAAAAGTTATAACCCTTGAACTATATAAAAAAGTTCCTGGTGAGTCATTAAACAATAACACGCTCTTGGAAGGCTTAAACAAACTACTCCATGCCAAATGAAAATTTAGCGTTATCGCTATCAACAGACTAAACATTGGCACAATACCCCACAATAGTTTCAACCAGAGTGATACATGTTTCTCATAGCGTATTTTAGGTAAAGGAGGTACATTAATTTTTTCCCATACTACAATTCCATTCTCCAATAAGGCCAAGCGTTGCCACCCGGAAAAATATAACATCGGATCATAAAACTTATCATTAGAGAATACAAATTTTAAATGGTATTTTTCAGGTACAGTTAAAAATTGCTGCAAAGAGCCAATTCCCTCTACCCCTCTATATTTAGCATTTTCCAACCGTTCCACTGCCCTTGTTGTTAATTCGGGTAATCTTCGTGCTGAATGGTAGTTACCATCTACAGTCATAGCATTTGTTTGAGAGGACAACCAAGCCATTTGATCGCCAAAACCCAGCGGTAAATAACGCCATTGACTATGTTGATCTTGATTTAAAAAATTAACAATTGGAAGCATTTTAATTTTTTCCGGTTGCATTGGTCTAAAATACCCAAAGCTGATAGTAAAGCCAGCTACAAACAGAAAAACCGTCACAATTATAGCCCCAAAGAACCTATGAAACACGGGGCCAATTTTGGCTTGTATTTTATACTTTAAATCCCCCTCAATAAAACTAAAAACAAGTTCACCTAATACAGGGAGTGCTAATATTGTTGCCCATAAAGTAAATCTATCGAGTGTTAGTATTTCAAAAGCATTTTTACCGAGTATAAGTTCTGGAAGTGGAGTGGTCCCACCAGTCCCCAAAAGAGCAAGTAACACAAAAGATAAACCAAAACTAATATGTCTTTTATTAAAGAAACGGTAAACAATTAAAGGAAAAAAGAATAGTAACACACCCCATGGAATTAGAAAAAACACCAATCCCGATGATTGAACACTAATAAAATCGTCTCTACTTCCATGTGGAATAGGCACCTGAGTGATAGGATTATTTTTAATATTTAACCAATAAGGTAATATACATACAATACTAAGGAAAAGGAAAAAAAATCCAAAAAGTAACAGTCGTTTATAATATCGTAAACATGTGCGTTCTAATCTTATTCTTATACTAAGTTTAGCATCTAAACGACTATAAAAATCATAACAAATTTGAGAGATAACAGGTAAAACAAAAAACACCAGTCCAAATATTGTGGTTACATGATGTGACGAAACTGTTATAGATAATAGCGAGAGCGAAGTGAATAAAAAACGATAACGCCCAGTTTGTATCCACTTGTATATTTCAGGTAAAGTATGCAATAATAACGCAATACCAATGATACTAGGCAATTGTCCAAAAATGTGTAATGTTTCTAAAAATGACGAAGAAAATACAGCTAAAATAGCAGCGTAACCTGCAACTTTTTTACTACCCATCAATAATAAAGTAAACCTATATATTCCAGTTATATAAATAACTACCGCCAATATAGCCACCGTAAACATTGCGAATTTTAATCCACCTAAAAATGAAAAAACAGCCATTAATTGATGTACTAATGGTGGATACCCCATGGTAGAAAACCCTGTATACCATTTAAAACTCCAAGATGCAAACCAATGAGATGCATAATGTTCTGCAAAAAACAAATGTATTAAAGCATCATAGCTTTTTTCTAAAGTAAAAAACATAGTAGTACCATGGAATGCAATTCCGATTAGCAAGGCAACTATCAAATATTTATCACTCTTTTCTTTCATGGTTACAATTCTGTTTTATACTGAAGTAAAGTTAATTTAAAAGAAAACATTGACAAATTTGTTGGTCTATACAAAAGCTCACTTCAACGTAACAAATTGTTATTTGAAGACAAACACCCAATATATAGGCCCTTATCCCATTACTTTAGGTAACACTAATAAGTAAAACCTATAATTATGAAAATATTAGCCATAGATGACCAACAACTTATCTTACTTCCTTTAGAAAAACGATTAAAAAAAATAGGCTATGATGTCAAAACAGAAACCGATCCTTTAGATGCTATTTTAGCTTACAAAAAATTTCAACCAGATTTGGTAATTGTAGATATTAACATATCTCAAAACCTATCTGGCCTTGACATCATTTCTTATATAAGGTCTGTAGAAAGTAAAGATGTTTATATTGTAGTTTTATCAGGAAGAACAGATACAAAAACCATTAGTNAAGCTTATGAATTAGGAATTAACGACTATATAAAAAAACCTCTAAGCTTGCATGAAATTTGTTTAAGAATTCAGCAAATAACACATTTCCCAAATACGCTACAACAAAATCCTTTTGATTTAATTATTCAAAAATGTTGTGTTGGTGTAGTAATTCCATGTTACAATGAAGCCGACAGACTATTAACCAAACAATTTATTCAGTTTATTGATAAACACACTGGTTATTTCTTGTGTTTTGTAAATGATGGTAGCACAGACAATACATTAGAAGTATTACAGCAATTAAAAGAGGGAAGAGAAGATTATGTACATATTTACAACTGTGAGCAAAATAAAGGAAAAGCAGAGGCTGTTCGCTTAGGAATGCTTTACTTAAATCAATATGAAGAATTTGATTATATCGGTTTTTTAGATGCAGATTTATCAACGGATTTTACTGATTTCGAAGAGTTAGTCAACACCATAGAATCTAGTGACTACAAAATAGTAAGTGGTTCTCGTATAGACAGAATGGGAGCAAATATCAGTAAAAACACTTTCAGAGGAATTATTAGTAAAACTATCAACTTCTTTATTTGTAAATTACTTCAARTGAATTTTAAAGATACGCAATGTGGGGCGAAGGTATTTAAAAAAGATATCATAGACATTTTGTTTAAAAAACAATTCGTCACAAAATGGTTGTTTGATATTGAAATATTTTTACGCTTAAAAAAGCACTACAGTCTTAAAAAAGTTCGGAAAATGATTTGTGAAAAACCTTTGAATCGATGGATTCATGTTGACGGATCTAAATTATCACTTAAAGACTCCTGTAAAATATTACTACAGCTATTTAAAATAGGGTGGGTTTACAAACAAAAAAAAATGGTTTCTAGTCAGTAAAATTACCTTTTATTACTAATATTTAAACCTTTAAAGAAATAGCGTACAGACGTTGCATGCAACGTCTCCACCGTAAGGGCGAATTGCATTCGCCCCTTTATAATCCGGGCAACTGTATGGGCGAATGCAATTCGCCCCAACGAAAAAATCCCCAACTAAATTAATAATTGAGGATTTAAAATAAAGGSGMKGMCAWASWYWCCCANCYWGSGSCASWAMCRKMKGNCGMTNMMKWGGCWTRMCNKCKCTNTKCSWTNNATGSKWWSANRTSAKCSCGCTTTCTTCGCCGCAGATATAGGCTCCTGCCCCGCGACGCAGGTCGATATAACCGGGCTCGACAATGCCAGCCTGTTCCAGCGCTTTGATCTCACTTGCCAGGATCTGCAGCACCGCCGGATATTCGTCGCGCATATAGATAAAAGCCTTTTCGGCCTCGACCGCCCAAGCGGCAATCAGCATGCCTTCGAGGAACAAATGCGGCGTGCGCTCCAGGTAATAGCGATCCTTAAACGTGCCCGGCTCGCCTTCATCGCCGTTCACCGCCAGATAGCGCGGGCCGTCGTTGGCGCGTACAAAGCCCCATTTGGTGCCCGACGGGAAGCCGGCGCCACCAAGGCCACGCAAACCGGCCTCTTTGATCTTGGCCTGAACCATCTCCCAGTCGCCGTTTGAGCGCAGGTCTTTCAACACCTCATAACCACCGTTGGCTACGTAATCGGCATAAGTCTCGTAGGCAGGGATATGCGCGTAGGTGTTATCAGCCGCAATTGCGGCCTGCACCTTTTCCGGTGTGGCGTGGTCAATATGGTGGTGACCGATTTCCAACACCGGCGCGGTATCACAGCGGCCCATGCAGGGCGCGCGCAAGACGCGCACCTGATTGGCGTCCAACCCGTCTCTCAGCGCCTTTTGCAACTGTTCGGCTCCGGCCAGCTCACATGATAGCGAGTCACAGACCCGAATGGTCAAAGCTGGTGGTGGGGTCTCTCCCTCACGCACCACATCAAAGTGGGCATAAAACGAGGCAACCTCATAGATCTCGGCCTGTCCAGTCCGCATCTCCTCGGCCAAAGCCCGAATATGCGCGGCACTGAGATATCCGTATTTGTCCTGAATCAAGTGCAGAAATTCAATCAGCAGGTCGCGGTCGCGCGTGCGGTTGCCCAGCAAAGCCTGAACCTGCTCTAGCGCGATATCGTCAACCTGGCGGCCCTTGGGAGTCTTGCGACCCTTGCCTTTACCGGACTTCCAAACGCCCTTGCTATCATCCAGTGGTGCCATAGTGACCTCCAATTCGCACGTGTCTTTCCTAGCGGAATGTCATCAGCAATGGATATCGTCAAATCTGAATATTCAATGACACGATAACGAATTCTTATCGCACGAAACCGGCAACCAGTGTTTTTAAGGCCCGAACTGTGGTCAGTTCAGGAGAGCGGTCCAGAGTGGCCATGCAGATTGGCCGCACCTGCTCAGGCTCGACCAGAGCCAGCACCCGGGTGCCCACCAAGTCGCCCAAGGCCTCGACCAGAGCCCGTGGCAAAATGGTC
This sequence comes from Flavobacteriaceae bacterium, assembly GCA_002401105.1. GTDB lineage: Bacteria > Bacteroidota > Bacteroidia > Flavobacteriales > Flavobacteriaceae. The sequence goes on from NVSD01000010.1 coordinate 37,741, forward strand.
GCTGCGGATCCAAGGCGCGCCATGACCATTGCAGGCATAAATCCGTTGGACTCCGATATAACCCGCGGCTTTAGCCCTAGGTCGTCAAAG
>NVSD01000011.1 GCA_002401105.1 Flavobacteriaceae bacterium
TAACTATGTCCTACCACCCATCCAACATCAGAAGCTCCCCAAAAAACATCACCCTCGGCTACTCCGTATACATTTTTCATAGAATATTTAAGTGCCGTTGCATAACCTCCCGTATCACGTAAAATACCTTTAGGTTTCCCCGTAGTTCCCGAAGTGTACAAAATATACAAAGGATCAGTCGCATTCATTTCCACGCAGTCTGCTGGGGAAGATTTTTCCACCAGTTCCACATAATCAACAAAGCGTTCTGTCTTTGTCATAATTGCCCCCAAACTACGTTGGTAGACCACCACTTTCGCTGGTTTATACATTGCCAGTTCAATGGCTTCGTCCACCATTGGTTTGTACGCAATAAGCCTATCTACCTCAATACCTGAAGTAGCTGTTATTAATACTTTAGGCTTACAATCATCAATTCTGATGGCCAATTCGTGGGGTGCAAAACCACCAAAAACTACCGAGTGAATTGCTCCAATCCTAGCACAAGCAAGCATACTAAAGGCGGCATGAGGAATCATCGGCATATAAATAATTACCGTATCTCCTTTGTTCACTCCTAAATCTCGCAATCCACCAGCCAAGCGTTCCACCTCACTTTTCACATCATTATAGGTGAATTTTATCACTTTTTGAGTCACTGGAGAATCGTAAATGATTGCCACTTGCTCTCCAAAACCATCTTCAATATGTTTATCAATCGCCAAATAACTAATGTTTAAGGTTCCATCTGCAAACCAGCGATCAAATCCTTGCTCGTTTTTAGATAAGATAGTCTTAGGTTTTTTATACCATGCTAGATTATCGGATTGCTCTTTCCAAAACTTTTCAGGATTGCTAACACTTTCCTTGTAATGCTCTTGATACTTCATATTGTATGTTTTTGTTAGTTAGTATTTTTGCCCGTTTTCACAGGCTTGTATGGTTTACAACAGGTATTTACCAATACCAAATTGTATAATTTCTTGTCTATTTATATGCGTATTTTACTTGGTATTTACTAATTCCTTGACTTCCTTAACTAGTTTTTTAGTAGAAAATGGTTTGGCAATGTATTTATCCGCCCCTAGACTCAAGCCTTTTTCAATATCTGACGTTTTGCTTTTTGCAGATAAGAAAATAACTTTTATATTCTTTAATTTTTCGGTTGCTTTTAGGTATTGGATCACCTGATAACCATCCACTTTTGGCATCATTACATCCAACAATACCAAATCTGGCATATCCCGAGAAATAGTTGCTAATGCCTCCTCTCCATCTCTTGCAATAAACACTTGAAATCCTTCTTTTTTAAATAAGTATTCCAGCGACATTACAATATTTGGTTCGTCATCAACAATTAATATCTTTTTCATGTGTTTAAAATTTTGTAATTGACTTAAAATATTTAAAAATTTGAGAACCCATGTAAGCACTCGTTACACTCCTTCTCACATGAATTTATTTTAATCATACCCTTGGGGGGATTTTTTGATTAAAAAATTTAATGTTCGTTTCATTTATTCTTTTAATATTAGAGAAAATGAAACTTTCGCTCCTTTTTCTAGGTTATTTTCGGCCCAAATTTTCCCTTGATGACTCTCCACTATTTGTTTACTAATGGCTAATCCCAATCCGCTGCCKATAGGTTTTAAAATATTTTGATTTTTAGATTGATAAAATTTATCGAAAATCAATTCTAGTTCGTCTTCTGGAATTCCCTTTCCATTATCTTCTATGGATACATGCAAATAATCTCCTACTAACTCTGTATTAATAAGCACACGTCCTCCGTTGTTTTTTGAAAATTTAATAGCATTGGTCAACAAATTAATTAACACCTGAATAATCCGATCTTCATCATAATCCAATCCCTCTTTTACTAGCTCCCCTTTTACAATAATCACATCGTGCTTTTGAGCAAATTGCTTCACTTTTTCTATTGATTTCTTAACTGTTTTTTGAATTTCATGTGTTTGTAAATCTAATTCCTGTTTCCCTTTAGCTAATTTTTCAATATCCAACAGATTATTAATCAACCTGCTAATACGTTCACTTTCACTCAATACACTTCTTAAAAACTTTTTTCGAATTACGGGATCAATATCTTCATCATCCAACAGAATTTCGGAGAAAGCTCTGATAGAAGTAATAGGAGTTTTTAATTCATGCGCCACAGTATCTAAAAAATCATCTTTCTGTTTGTCCTTTTCTTTCAGTTCTATATTGGAGCTTTTAATCTTATCTGCCATTTGTTTTAGCTCCTTGGATTTTTCTCGCAGTTCTTTATTAGAAGCCTTCGTTTTTTGAGTATCATCTAAAATATTTAGTACTTCCGACAAGCTAATTTCTTCTTCTTTAACTACCGTTGAAATTAGAATTCTAGAAGAAGCACTTCCAATAGTTCCGGTCAATAATTTTTCTGAAAAATTAACCAATCTCGCATCTGCAAACGGAGAATTCTTATCCAAATCGTATTTGATATAAAATAAATTAAATGCTCTATTTGTGCGTTCTACCCCTAAAAATCGATTTAAAACATTCTTCAAATCTTTTACAAATGCCTCGCCTTTCCATACATAAGCATCCTCGTGTAAGGCGGCATATTTAGTATGGTCCACAAACATTTCTGCAAAATTTCGTTCCCGATAACTTCCCGCTGTACTTACAGATATAATCCCATAACACGTAGTATTAAAAAACAAACTCCAAAAAAATGCATGTGGAACAGGTTCTAAAAAATTCAATCCAAATAATTGATAAGGACGCAATAGCTCAATTCCAAACAATCCTTCTTGAACAAAGGAACTATCGATGGACTGGGAATCAATGGTAAACGGAACTATCAATGTGAAAAAGGTCACTATAAAACCTATTATAATCCCTATTTTACTCCCCAACGATGACCCTCTTCTCCAAAATAAGCCTCCAAAAAACGAGGGAGCCAACTGTCCAATAATCACAAAGGAAATTAAGCCTATAGAAACCAAAGAACGTTCCAACGTAAAACTTTTATAAAATAAATACGCAATTATGATCAAGGAAAATATAGCCAATCTACGAATGGTTTTAATCGATTCTGTATTTTTTTGAGAACCTTCCTTACTAAACTTTCTCAAAAAACCATAGGGTATAATCAAGTTATTACTCAGCATGGTAGAAAGCGCCAATGTAGCAATCACCACCATGGACATGGCCGAAGAAAAGCCTCCTAAAAACACCATCAAAGCCATAATTTTATGCTCGTAAAACAGCGGAATCATCAAGGTATATAAATCAGYATCTACGTTTTGATCTTGAAAAATAATATTCCCTCCCCAAGCGATAAAAATCACAAATACATTGAACAATAACAAGTACAAAGGAAACAACCAAATGGCTTTTTTTAAATATTTTTCGCGTTCATTCTCCACCACGGTAACCTGAAATTGCCTTGGTAATAGCATAATGGCAAACATGGAAAGCATGCTCAGAAATAACCAGTTAAAGCCACCTTCCAAACCTCCAATATCCAGTTGTTCCGAAAAATTTGGTAGTACCGATGCTTTGTCAACAATATCTGTAGGTCCACTAAATAAATAGTAGCTAACATACACTCCAACCACAATAAAAACAAGCAGTTTAAGTATGGATTCAACTGCCACAGCCATTACAATTCCTTTATGACGTTCGGAAGCATCTGTATTTTGTGTCCCAAAAAACGCCGCAAAAACAGCCAATAAAATAGCAATATAAAAGGTAGTGTCCTTTATAATTTCACTTCCAGACGAAACATGATTTGTCAATAAATTAAATGTTTCTGAAATCGCCTTTAATTGTAGAGAGATATAGGGCACAATGGCCAGTACACAAACTACCGTAACAATAGCGCCTAACAATCGGTCATTTCCATATCGCAAGGAAATAAAATCGGCAATTGATGATATTTTGTTCCCTTTAGAAATACGCATAATCTTACGCATTAGCACAATCCAAGTAGGTATAATAATGACCGGCCCTAGATAAATAGTTAGAAATTTTAAGCCAGAAGTCGCGGCCAATCCAACCCCTCCATAATAGGTCCATGCAGAACAATATACGGCTAAAGATAAGGTGTATACATATGGATTATTTACCCATTTACTTTTGGCATTTTTTTCCGCCCAAAAAGCTACGTAGAAAATAAATCCTAAGTACACAATAATAATGGATATGACTAAAAGGCTACTCATAGTGCTTCTTCAATAAAATATAGGACACGATAATACTGAGTGCCCAAACAAAAAAGACATAAAAATACAATACAGGTAAGCCAAAAACGCTCCCTGTTTTATTAAAAATCAGTAAAATTGGAATGTTTAAACAGACCAATRATACCAAYGATACTACTATTAATTTTTGTTCGTGTCTTYTTTTCACACAGTATCTATTATAAGGTTAAAAAACGAGGTCGTTTGCATTGGCATACTTTGCCATGGATATTTTAATCCAAACAACCTCGATTACACATTTTATTTTTGTTAATGATCTATAGCTTCACCCGCTCCCGAAGGGATACGAATATCTTCAACTATATCTTGTACTTCTTGTGGTGGTGCTGGTGTAAACCTGGACACTACCAAGGAGACTGTAAAGTTTGCCAACATAGCAATGGTTCCAAATCCTTCTGGAGATATTCCAAACCACCAGTCCGATTTTAAGGATTCAACTACYYMTTTTCCGCCTCCATCAAACAATCCAAACTTGAATTTCATCATATAGAAAATCATAAATAACAGCCCTACAATCATTCCAGAAATGGCTCCTTCTTTGTTCATTCGTTTGTCAAAAATCCCCAACAGAATAGCGGGAAAAAAGGAAGCTGCTGCGAGACCAAAAGCCAGCGCGACGACTGCGGCAACAAAGCCTGGAGGATTAATACCAAAATACCCAGCTACAACAACTGCGGCTGCTGCACTTAATCGTGCGGCTATCAATTCTCCTTTTTCAGAAATTTCTGGGTTGATAATTTTTTTAATTAAATCATGTGATATGGAAGAGGCAATTACCAATAGTAATCCTGCCGCGGTAGAAAGTGCAGCTGCCAAACCWCCTGCTCCAACCAAAGCAATCACCCAGTTAGGTAATTGAGCAATTTCTGGATTTGCCAGTACCATAATATCCCGGTCTATGGTCAATTCGTTTATTTCTTTATCRGCGACATATTGCACCAATCCATCTCCATTTTTATCATCAAACTTTAACAAACCTGTTTTTTCCCARTTTGCAAACCACTGAGGTAACTCGGCATATTCTTTATTACTCACTTCTTCTATCAATTTGATACGWGCAAAYACWGCYACWGCWGGYACYGTYGTATATAAAATSGCWATAAACAACAAGGCCCAACCAGCAGATTTACGTGCATCGGCTACTTTAGGTACGGTAAAGAAACGTACAATTACATGTGGTAATCCGGCGGTTCCTACCATTAATGCCACGGTAATTGCAAATACATCTACCATAGATTTTTGTCCAGAAGTATATTCATGAAACCCTAATTCTCGTTGTAGACCATCTAATTTATCCAATAAATAAACACCATCTTCAAGGTTAGTTCCTCCAAAACCTAATTGAGGTATCGGGTTCCCTGTCATCTGAAAAGAAATAAATATTGCAGGTACCATAAAGGCGAAAATCAACACACAATATTGGGCTACTTGGGTATAGGTAATTCCTTTCATCCCTCCCAATACGGCGTAGAATAAAACAATGGCCATACCAATATAAACTCCGGTATCAATTTCTACTTCCAGGTATCTAGAAAACACAATTCCTACACCACGCATTTGTCCAGCTACATACGTAAAAGACACAATTAAAGCAGCAATCACGGCTACAATACGTGCGGTATTAGAATAGTATCGATCTCCGATAAAATCAGGAACCGTAAACTTTCCGAATTTACGTAAATAAGGAGCTAGTAAAAGTGCGAGTAGCACATATCCTCCGGTCCATCCCATTAAATACACAGAACCATCATAGCCCGTAAATGAGATAATCCCTGCCAAGGAGATAAACGAAGCGGCTGACATCCAGTCCGCTGCGGTAGCCATCCCGTTTAAAATAGGAGGCACTCCTCCACCAGCTACGTAAAATTCTTTGGATGTTCCTGCACGTGCCCAAATAGCAATTCCTATATATAAGGCAAAGGTGATTCCTACAAGAATCCAAGTCCATGTTAATATTCCCATGATTAAAAAGTTTTGTTAGTTAGTTTTAATTCGTTCATCCATGTTAGCACCACATGCTTCCCATGTAATTAATGGTATTTATACAGTCTGAAAAAAATCAGAGGCATTCTTTTGTACCCAATAAGTAAATAATTTGTTAGTTAATAGTAATCGGGTTAGTTTCGTTAATGGTATTTATACAGTCTGAAAAAAATCAGCGGTATTCTTTTGTACCCAAATAGTAAATAATTTGTTAGTTAATAGTAATCGGGTTAGTCTTCGTTAAATCCGTATTTTTTATCCAATTTGTTCATGAGTTTCATGTAGACAAAAATTAGGATAACAAATACATACATAGATCCTTGTTGCGCAAACCAAAAGCCCAATTTAAAGCCTCCAAGTTTGAATGTATTTAATTGTTCTACCCATAAGATTCCAGCACCATAGGAAACCAAAAACCAGATAGCCAGTAGTATTGCTAAATATTTTAGGTTTTCTTTCCAATAAGCCTCTTTGTTAGTTTTTGACATTTTATTAGATTTTAGTTGATTTTTATATTAAAAAAAGCATGTYTTATAAATAAACCATGGCTTGTAACGTAATAGTTCCTGTATCCGAATCACCGTATTTTTGGTTTTTATATTCCATTGTAATCTTAGAATGATGACCACTTAAATAATAATTAAGACCGAGTCCCAAAACATCTAGCTTATCAGAACTTACATCGTAACTGTGATTTTGATACGATACATATGGCTGAATCCTTGCTTTTTTAGCATCCCCAGAGAATAAATAACCTACATGCGTATAAAACATATTTCCCGTACCATAAGCGGAATATTTATAATTGGTACCATAATCATTAGATTGGTATACGGCATAGGCAGTGATTGCAGCATTACTACCACTAGACAATGGAGCCTCATAAAATGCATCTAAAGCGAGTATATTAACATCCTGCCCCACAAGTTTACCATTCGATTCTATTACTGAACCACTTGGATGACTAAAAAAACCAGCTCCAATATTAAATACTTTTTTAGCTCCTAAATAAGTACCTACTTTAAATGGCAAAAAATTACTTTCCTTGTCAAATAATTGATATTCAAAATAACCAGCATAAGCCCAACCTGCATCTTTAGAGCCCAGTAACCTTTTCCCACCATACACAGCTTGACCAGAAATCGCTTCTCTATTGTCCAAGCCGTTTGTAATAGCATCATTTATAGCCACTCTATATTGCAACTTTCCGAAATTACCTTTTGCAAATACACCAATATGTCTTGCAAACTGATCGGTCAAACCCAAAGTTGCCCATGACTGTCTGTTGTTATCCAGTGTCAACATATTTAATGTACTCTGATTTGACAATCTCGAGATTCCGTTAAAATAATGCAAACCAGTACCTACACTAAATGATTTAGTGAAATTATATTGCGCCCAAGCATCGTGTAAAAAYATTTGAGAACCTGATCCTTTTCCTGTAGGAGATAAGGAGTTACTTGAAAGGTTATTTACTCCAAAATGAGTAAGAATTAGAAATTTGTCTGTAATTTGTGAAAACRTTAATAACCTAGCTCTTTTTAACGTTAAAGATGTAGYACTTTGGTCTTCCCCTGCATCTAGGTCATAAATAGCTTGACCYTGTACCCAAGATATAAACCTCAGATACTTTGAACCATCCTCATTAAACTTTACTTTGAATCCTCCTTTATAATCAGGAGAACCTTGTGCTTGAATTGTAAAATTAATACTCAATAGAATTAATAAACTTAGCAAAATACTTCTTTTCATTGTGAACATTGTTTTGAATTAGTTTGAATTTATTATCCTTGAACTTCTGTGAAATTGCTAAGAATAATTTAARAAACGAAAATAAGTATATTTTTATGCTAACAGTATAGTTTTACAGCAATTTTTACGCGTTCATTAATAAATTTAATCTTTAAAGCGTTCCCAACGAATCARCATRTATTTATCYCCWAGTTCRGTYACAATAACCCCMGCWCCACTCAARTTATCMGTAGASGMAAAATAYTTAGCTAGYTCWGMRGCATTYARRATYTTATAGGTAGAATGATATTCAAAACTATAGGGACGTTTGATATTGTATTTTTTTACCCAATTGATAATACTTACATGGGAAATTCCTAGGATACGCTCTATTTCTCGATAGCTCAAGCCTTCTAAATACAACTGTAAGGCTTTATTTACATAATAAGAGTCTATTTGCTTCCCCATCTTATTGACAGTGAAATAATAACTGCATTTTTTACACTTGTAGCGTTGCCTTTTCTTAACAACACCACTCTTTACGTAAGAATCTGAGTTACAGTTTGGACAAAATTCGATAGTCATATATAGTAATTTTGCATAAATATATCATTTTAGCATGAATAATTATACGTAAAAATCATATTAATTAGCAGATACCTTAAACAACACTTAGTTTTATTGATGTTTCCACAAGAAAACATCAATAAAGATTCATTTATCAAAACTCGTACTTAACAATTAATTATAGATGACTAATTAATACAAAAAGGCTCACTATCCCTAAACAAACTACTCTCAAGTTACCTTAATCACAGGTTTTAAGGTCTTGATTAAAAGAATTAAGAATTTTTATTATATCCGCAAAAAAGTGATAAAAATCATCATTTTCACAATTTTATGACAGCCTAGAGCGACAAATACAATTAGCATTGCCCAGTAACAATATATATTACATATTTAATAATCATTATTTTGTTTTAACTGAAAATATAAAACGTTTTCGTAACTACATTGTGTTATTATTACTAAAACCGTTAGTTTTGTGAAAATAATACAAAACAATACTTTATGAAAAAACAAGGACTTTATTTACCAGAATTTGAAAGTGCAAACTGTGGAGCGGGATTTATATGTAATTTAAAAGGTGTAAAGTCTAATACGATTATTCATGATGCATTAGAAATATTAGAACGCCTCGAACATCGTGGAGCGGTAAGCTCTGATGGACGTACTGGAGATGGAGCTGGAATATTAATAGATATTCCCCATGATTTTTTTAAAAGTAATGTAAATTTTGTGTTACCTGATGCAGACCAATATGCTGTGGGTACCGTATTTTTTCCGCAAAGTGACAATCAATTAAAGTATTGCCAACAACTTTTCGAAAGAGAAGTGAAACATCAAAATCTTGAAATTTTAGGTTGGAGAACTGTTCCTGTGGACAGTCAATACTTAGGAGAAATAGCCAAAGAAACCGAACCTGTAATCTTACAAGTTTTTATCGGTAAAAATGGAGCAACATTAACGGATTTACAATTCAAYGCTAAGTTATTTTCCGCACGTAAAATAGCAGAACATACTATTTCTGAAAGCAAATTATCCGAAAAAGAGCGTTTTTACCTCCCAAGTTTATCAACCAAAACACTTATTTATAAAGGACTTTTAATGCCAGAGGATATCGGGCGTTATTACACAGACCTTAACAACCCTGCCCTAGTAACACGTTTGGCCTTGGTACATCAGCGATTTTCTACCAACACCTTCCCGTCTTGGGATTTGGCACAACCATTTAGGTATATGTGTCATAATGGAGAAATAAACACGTTGAGAGGAAACGTAAACCGAATGAATGCTCGTGAAGAGTTAATGAAATCGGACTTATTTGGAAAAGACATCGACAAGTTATTTCCTATTATCAATTCAGGAAAATCGGATTCTGCCTCTATGGATATGGCCGTAGAATTATTGCTGCTTACCGGTCGAAGTTTACCAGAAGTGATGATGATTCTAGTTCCAGAAGCATGGGAAAAAGACACCTTAATGAAAGGTGATAAAAAAGCATTTTACGAGTACAACTCTTGTATTATGGAGCCTTGGGATGGGCCTGCTTCTATACCATTTACCGATGGTAATTTTATTGGTGCACTATTAGACAGAAATGGATTAAGACCTTCTAGATATACCGTTACCAAAGACGGTTTTGTAATTATGTCCTCAGAAACTGGTGTGATAGAAATTGCAGATGAAAATATAGAAAGACATGGAAGATTGGAACCAGGAAAAATTTTCTTGGTAGACATGAATAAAGGAATAATACTAAATGACGCTACGGTAAAACAAGAGATAATTTCTAAACATCCTTACCAGCAATGGTTGGATAAAAACCTGCTTAGCCTAAGTGATATAGAAAATACGGGAAACAAGACTCCCCAAGAAGCCACTGCCTTGCTAACTCGACAGCGGGCCTTTGGATACACCATAGAAGAATTAACAAAACTTATTATCCCTATGAGTTTTAAAGGGAAGGAAGCTATTGGATCTATGGGAAATGATATTCCTTTAGCCGTACTTTCTGACCAACCTCAGTTATTGTACAATTACTTTAAGCAACTTTTTGCGCAGGTCACCAATCCGCCTTTGGATGGAATTAGAGAAAAAATTGTTACAGACACAAGCCTTACCATTGGCTCTGACTTTAATATTTTTGATTTAGACGATAGCCATTGTCAGAAGTTAAAAATCCAAAACCCTATTATTTCAAACAAAGATTTGGACAAGATTAAGCATTTGGAACATGCAAATTTTAAATCTTTTACCATTACCGCTTTGTACAAAAAAGAACAAGGATTGAATGGTTTAGAAAATAGTTTAGATGCTATTGTAAACGATATAGAAAAAGCCGTAGATAACGATGCTAACCTAATTATATTATCGGACAGAGGTGTCAATAAAGAATACGCTCCTATCCCAATGCTCCTCATGTGTTCTTTTGTGAATGATCAACTAAAAAAACGTAAYAAGCGTTCTAAGTTAGGCATCATTATAGAATCAGCAGAGCCTAGAGAACCGCATCATTTTGCATTGCTATTTGGTTATGGAGCAAGTGCCATTAACCCATATATGGTGAACGAAATTATCCGTCAGCAAATAAAAGAAAAACATATAGATATAGCCCCTTCRGTAGCTATTGAGAATTTCAATGAGGCGATTGCTACTGGAATTCTAAAAATAATGAATAARATAGGAATCTCRACCTTAAAATCATACAGGGCCTCTCAAATTTTCGAAATAYTAGGATTAAAAAATACATTCGTCAAYAAATACTTCCCWAATACACCTTCTAGAATTGAAGGTATCGGATTGTACGAAGTAGAACGAGAAATAGATAAAAGACATTTAGAAGCATTCCCTGCATCGGAGACTACCGCTGCTTTACCACTAAAAATTGGTGGAGATTACAGATGGAGACGTAACGGTGAACAGCATATGTTCAACCCAACCACGGTCGCTAAATTACAACAAGCGGTACGTGAAAATAGCTTCTCGAAATACGAAGAATACACCGAACAAATTAACAATCAAGCRAMACGATTGATGACGATACGTGGACTGTTTGAATTTGCAAACCACGACCCTATTCCGTTGGAGGAAGTAGAACCATGGACTGCCATCGTCAAACGTTTTAAAACGGGTGCCATGTCTTATGGCTCTATCAGCCAGGAGGCGCATGAAAATATGGCCATCGCCATGAATCGTATTGGTGGAAAAAGTAATTCAGGAGAAGGTGGAGAGAACACCAATCGTTTTAGAARAGAATTGAATGGTGACAGTAAAAATAGCGCCATCAAACAAGTTGCAAGTGGTCGTTTTGGAGTTTCGAGTAATTATTTGACCAACGCCAAAGAAATTCAAATTAAAATGGCTCAAGGAGCCAAACCAGGAGAAGGAGGACAATTACCAGGAGAAAAAGTAGTCCCATGGATTGCAGAGGTTAGAAATTCAACACCCTATGTAGGATTGATTTCACCACCACCTCATCATGATATTTATTCTATTGAAGATTTATCTCAATTAATTTTTGACTTAAAAAACGCCAATAGAAAAGCGCGTATCAATGTAAAATTAGTTTCTAAGGTAGGGGTTGGAACCATCGCCGCTGGGGTAGCAAAAGCCAAGGCTGATGTTATTTTAATATCCGGATACGATGGAGGAACAGGAGCTTCTCCTTTAACATCCTTGCGACATGCGGGCTTGCCTTGGGAGCTAGGAATAGCAGAAGCCCAGCAAACCTTAGTGATGAACAAGCTAAGAAACCGAATTGTATTAGAATGTGACGGACAGTTAAAAACGGGACGTGATGTAGCCATCGCTTGTTTATTAGGAGCGGAAGAATTTGGATTTGCCACTGCCCCACTCGTAGCGTCGGGTTGTATTATGATGCGTGCCTGTCACCTAAACACCTGCCCCGTAGGAATTGCCACTCAGGACCCGGAATTGCGTAAGAACTTTAAAGGAACACCAGAACACGTAATCAACTTTATGTATTTTATTGCTAGAGAATTGCGTAAAATAATGGCACAATTAGGCTTTAGAACCATTGACGAAATGGTAGGACAAGTAAACAAACTAGACACAAATAAAGCTATTGATCATTTCAAAGCATCAGGATTGGATTTATCCTCAATCTTATACCAACCAGAACATGAAAGTGATGCCGATTTAAGAAATACCTGTAAGCAGGATCATGACTTAGAAAATGTATTGGATCAAAAAATTGTGAGGATTGCCCATCCAGCAATTTACAGAAAAGAGAAAATGAAATTGAATTTTGACATCAAAAATACGGACAGAGCTGTAGGTGCAATTATCAGTAACGAGATTTCTAAAATATACGGTGAATTCGGTTTACCAGAAGACACTTTACGATTGACATTTAAAGGTTCTGCAGGACAGAGTTTTGGAGCATTTGCTACCAAAGGATTGACCCTAAAAGTAAAAGGAACCACCAATGATTATCTCGGAAAAGGATTGTCTGGAGCGAAATTAATCATCAGAAAACCGGAAAAAACAACTTTTGAGTCCCATAAAAATGTAATCACAGGAAACGTAACATTGTACGGAGCTATTTGTGGAGAGGCTTATATTAACGGAATTGCCGGAGAGCGTTTTGCCGTTCGAAATTCGGGAGCTTTGGCTGTTGTAGAAGGTATTGGAGATCATGGATGTGAATATATGACAGGAGGATCCGTGATTGTTTTAGGAAAAACAGGCCGGAATTTTGCCGCAGGAATGAGCGGAGGAACAGCCTATATTTTTGACAAAGATGGTAGTTTTAAAAACGGTCTTTGCAACATGGAATTGGTAGAACTAGAAACTCCTAGTAAAAAAGATTACGCATTTATAAAAGGAATGATAGAACGACAGGTGGAATATACAGAAAGTGGTATCGCCAAATTTATACTGTCAGACTGGGAAACAATGGCTGCTCACTTTGTCAAGGTGATTCCAACAGATTATAAAAAAGCCTTACAATTACAAGAGAAGGAAAATGTACAACAAGAAAAAACGGCTTAATTATGGGAAAGACAGCAGGATTTAAAGAATACGACAGAGAAACAGAAGATTATAAAGCCGTAAGTGACAGAGTAACGCACTATAAAGAATTTACCATTCCACTAGAAAAAAAAGCCATTGAAGAACAAGGCTCTAGATGTATGGATTGTGGAATTCCATTTTGCCATAGTGCTTGTCCACTAGGTAACCTAATTCCCGATTTTAACGATATGGTGCACCATGCCGAATGGGAAAACGCATTGCACATTTTACATTCCACAAACAATTTCCCTGAATTTACAGGWMGMTTRTGYCCMGCWCCTTGYGARMAAGCMTGTGTYCTMGGAATYATNSAAGMCMCCGATTACCATAGAAAACCTCGAAAAAAATATTGTTGAAATTGGTTTTAAAAATGGCTGGATTACCCCTGAAAAACCTCTAATTTCAACAGGACAATCAGTGGCCGTTATTGGATCTGGACCTTCAGGATTGGCGGCAGCACAACAATTAAACMGWGCWGGACATRMRGTRACCGTTTTTGAACGTGACGATAAAGTWGGTGGAYTATTRCGCTATGGAATTCCTAATTTTAAATTAGAAAAAGAAGTCATAGACCGTAGAGTGGCTATTTTAGAGGCGGAGGGTATTGTATTTAAAACAAATACGGAAGTTGGAAAAAATTACGACATCAAAAACTTAGATAATTTTGACGCAGTACTACTCTGTGGAGGTGCTACTAAAACGAGAAGCTTACCTATAAAAGGCATTGAAACCCCAGGAGTTGTCCAAGCAATGACCTTCTTAAAACAACAAAACAAACGCAATGCCGAAATTACTTTTGACGCAGCTGATATTTTAGCCACGGATAAAAATGTGATTGTGATTGGTGGTGGAGATACAGGATCAGATTGTATTGGAACTTCCAACCGACAAGGCGCTAAAAATGTGACGAATTTTGAAATTATGCCAAAACCTCCGGGTGACAGAGCGGAAACTACACCTTGGCCTTTTTGGCCYYTRCAGTTAAAAACCTCTACTTCTCACGAGGAAGGTTGTGATAGAAATTGGTTGATTTCGACCAAATCATTCAATGCAGACTCCAATGGAAATTTAGAAAGTTTAACTACCGTCAACGTAGATTGGAAATTCAAAAAAGGAGAACGTCCACAATTAGTGGAAATAGAAGGTACGGAAAAGACATGGCCTTGTGAATTGGTTTTATTAGCCCTTGGGTTTACAGGTCCAGAAGCTACTTTAGCCGATCAACTAGGAGTCAAAACCGACCCTAGATCAAATTATAAAGCGACCAATTATCAAACTAGCAATCCAAAAGTATTTGTAGCAGGAGATATGCGTAGAGGACAGTCACTAATAGTTTGGGCTATTTCAGAAGGACGCGAAGCCGCACGATCTTTAGATACCTATTTAATGGGAAGCAGTATGTTACCAACAAAAGGAGATGGCGATTTACCTGCAATGTAAATTCCTAACACCTTTATATTAAAAAAAAGTAGCATTGTCAAAAATGCTACTTTTTCTATTTAATTGCTTTAATTATCTAGTGTATTTAACCGCATGTCCTTTGCTAAAAAACGGTCACTTGGAAATGTAATTGTTAGTAAAATATCATTTCAACATCCAATTATTTATATTGTTCTAAAATAATAATCATAAACATACATTAATTGTGACCACTCGTAAAAAAGTGTGTCTTAAAAGTATACTTATTAGAGTAATTGAAAAATTTGGGGAAAGGTTTCAATTTAAAAGGTCGCTACTTAGCGGCCTTTTTTTTGTATCCTTTTTTACAATTGCATCCTGCATCATTCTAAAAAAAATATTACTTTTTATAGATTTTCTTCCCTAAATCATGCTTCCAAATAGAATCTATCTTATGAAATTCCAAGGGTANNTTAGCCTCTTGTTCTTTTAATACACCACTCACAAAACAGCGTTGCAAAATATCTTCAATTCTATAATCTTCTTTGATGGTATAAGGATCGTACATCGTCTTTAAATTCAATTTAAACAACTTAGCAGTGGATTGGTACCAAAAAGCCTTCCATCCACTTCGCAATTCTTTTATCAATTCAAAAGCGGTTTCACCTGTTTGTCTATGGATTAATTTTATAAGGATACGCCCTTCAGTCCTTGTTAATTTCTTTAGCTTCCCAGTAAGCTCTTTTTCCATATATTTTTGTAGTCTCCTAGTATACTTTTTCCGTTTAGATTTTGATTTTATGGTTGCCAAACGCTCATTAATAGTATTCAAACGCTCAGCTGTCATTTTTGCATAGGGATATGCTTTGAGGGTCTTTTTTCGAAACCAATAATAATACCTACGGTCATAAGATGTTTCAAATTTCAGCTTTTTTAATAAAAAAACTTCATTCAAATCTATCTGTAAGGTATCACCTTCAAACACTATATATTTTTCTGAAAGTAAAATTGAATCGCTATCTTTTTCTATTTGAGAATGTAACAATTGAGAAACAAATAAGAGAATAACAAGCATATACTTCATAGTCAAACTATATAATTTTTTAGATAAAAAAGCCTCGTATAATTAATTTACACCAATTACAATCCAAAATAACCGATACAAATGGTTTGTTTTTTGTTTTATCGTTGTTAAAAAATAGAACGATAGCTCAGGCTATCCTTAGATTTTCCGCCTAGCTAAATCAAAAAATAATTCTATTTTTAAATGGTCACTTGGAAATGTAATTGGTATTAAACGAGGTACAAATTTAATATTAATTCTGGAATTTAAAGCCCTAATTTTGTAATTGTAAAAGAACTAACTTGAGAAAACCACAACGACAAGAAGGAGTTTCGTTTTTGTCGTATGTATTGTATTAATAATGCACTATTATCTCAGCGAAAATCAAAAAAACCAAGAAGAGTAGGCAATACCATTCCAAATACATTAAATTTACCCCCAATAATTTCATTAAGATAACGAGATGACAAAAAATACAATCAATAAAAAGTCTGAAAAATTTTTAGAAAAATACCTAAACAATGCTTCTCCAACGGGGTTTGAAAGTGAAGGTCAAAAAATTTGGATGGATTATTTAAAACCCTATGTAGATTCCTTTATTACTGATAATTATGGAAATGCAGTAGGAGTTATCAATCCAGAAGCCAAATTCAGAGTCGTTATTGAAGGACATGCGGATGAAATTTCTTGGTATGTAAATTACATCACTCCTGAAGGACTTATATATGTAATTAGAAATGGAGGAAGTGACCATCTAATTGCACCTTCCAAAATTGTAAACATTCATACAAAAAAGGGTATTGTAAAAGGAGTATTTGGTTGGCCAGCCATTCATACTAGAATTGGAGGAAAAGAAGAAACTCCAAAACTAGATAATATTTTTATTGATACAGGATGTAAAACAAAAGAAGAAGTAGAAAAATTAGGCGTACACGTTGGTTGTGTTATTACTTATCCAGATGAATTTTTCATATTAAACAAAAACAATTATGTCTGTCGTGCAATAGACAACCGTATGGGAGGATTTATGATTGCACAGGTAGCGCGCTTATTACATGAAAACAAGGTGGAGCTTCCTTTTGGATTGTACATTACAAACTCGGTACAAGAGGAGATAGGTTTGAGAGGAGCAGAAATGATTACTCACACAATCAAACCAGATGTAGCGATTGTAACTGATGTGTGTCATGACACCACCACTCCAATGATTGACAAAAAGAAAGAAGGTGAAACAAAAATGGGGGATGGACCTGTAATTGCTTATGCTCCAGCTGTTCAAAATAATTTACGTGATTTGATTATACAAACCGCCGAAGACAATAAAATACCTTYCCAACGCAATGCAACATCCAGAGCAACGGGTACAGACACCGATGCTTTTGCTTACAGTAATGGAGGAGTTCCTTCTGCATTAATATCATTAGCACTAAGGTACATGCATACTACAGTAGAGATGGTAGATAAAGGTGATGTGGAAAACGTAATTAAACTTATATACGAAACACTATTAAAAATAGATCCTAAAAAATYATTTAGCTATTTCGACTAAAAACTATTTTTCAATAAAAAAAAGCAGTCTYTGAAACTAAAGACTGCTTTTTCCTATTTCCAACGTATGAAAATATTTTCTTTTACCCTTGCGGCTGTTCGCATGTTACTYTTYGCCCTCCTTACTTTTGTAGTMTACTTTTCTTTATTAGTAASCAATTTATTTTTCAAATCAGAAAAAAAGAAATTGGAAAGAGGAATTCGTTATAGACGTACCATTATCCGAGGACTCCACATTATATTAGGCACAAAAGTGACTGTTTATGGAAAAGAACCAACACTTTCTGGTTTAATTATCTTAAATCACAGAAGTTATTTTGATCCTATAGTAATCCTTAAAAACATACTTTGCTTTCCTGTAGGAAAAGAAGAAGTGGCCTCCTGGCCAGTAATCGGTCCCGTAWGTAAATCTACCGGTGTTATTTTTGTAAAAAGAGAAAGTAAAGAAAGTAGAAAGGAAACATTGAATAAAATAAGTACTGTATTAGAAAACGGATACTCTATTTTAATAGCTCCGGAAGGAACTACGCATAGTGAAGATACTACGATTGATTTTAGACCAGGCTCATTTGTAAAAGCTGTCGCTTTAAATATCCCTGTACATCCGATTGCTGTAGACTATAAAAACAAAGCTGATTTTTGGGTTGGTGATGACACCTTTGTTCCTCATTTCTTCAGGTGTTTTGGAAAATGGCGTACGGATATAAAAATTAGTTTTTTACCTCCTATTTATGGAAAAGATGTTGATTTACTAGTTGCTGACACCAAAAACGTAATAGACAACGAGTTACTTAGATTTAGAAGAGAGTGGAATTAAACCTGAATATTTCAGCTTATAATCCTCTCTTTTATCCGCCTCAGTCATTGTTACTGGTTGGATATATTTAACTAGCATACCATTTTTTTTGTTTTTTTTCATTTCTAAAATGTGCATTTCCATAGCCGTATCCATAGCCATATCCATAGCCTTTTYTTTCGTCGATTTCGTTTAGCAGAAGTCCTATGTTTTTTATTTTCCCTTCATTTATAAGGTCTTTAATAAAACTAACAAAGCTCTTTTCTGAATATTTAATTTTGAGTATATACAAAAATAGATCTGCAAATTTTGATATTCCCAACGTATCGGCCACCAAACCTACAGGCGCAGTATCAACTACTATATAGTCGTATTGCTCTCTCGCCTCTTGAAAAAAGGTACTTACACGATTATGCATCAACATTTCCGAAGGGTTTGGAGGCGTATCACCTGACAATAAAACATCAAGTTGTGGTGTGATTACATTTTTATAACACAAATCTTCCCATGCTTGTTCTGGAGTAATGATATAATTAACAAAACCCTTTTTCGAAGTTAAATTAAGTTTTTTGCGTAAACTAGGATTCCTTAAGTCAAGTTCCAATAGCAACACTTTTTTACCTGAAAGCGCTAAGGAAGCAGCTAAATTTAATGCTACAAAAGTTTTTCCTTCCCCACTAATAGTGGAACCTAACATAATAGTATTTCCTGTAGTTAATTTATCCATCAAACAAAAGTTAACTGATTGTCGCAGTATTCTAAATGCTTCAGAAATACTGTCAGTACCTGTATTGACTATCAATCCTTTTTTTTCTTTTTCTAACTGTGGAACATCTCCTAAATAAGGTACTTTAAGTTCTGACAAATCCGATTTACCTTGGATTTTAGTGTTCAAATAATTTCGCACATAAATAACAACACCAGGGAATGTAAGTCCTATTAAAAATGCAATTATTAAAGTACGTTTTTTCCGGGGGCTTACGGGACTGTTAGCACCATAGGCTTCATCAATAATTTTAGCRTTCGCCACTGTGACTGCTAATGAAATGGCTGTCTCCTCTCTTTTTTGTAATAAATACAAATACAACGCTTCTTTAATTTGTAATTGTCGTTGAATATCTCTGAAAACTAACTCTTGCTGGGGCACYTCCGCTATTTGCGACTTTAACTGGCTATTTCTACGTCTCAATGAACTTAATTTAAATGAAATAGCAGCTTTTTTATTTTGCAAACTCCTTGTCAAATTCCCTTTGAGTTGAGCAATATTATCGTTTAAATCAATAATCACTGGATTAATCTCACTGGATGTTTTCAACAGTCTATTTCTCCTTAATATTAAAATATTGTATTCACTACTTAAAAAATTGATTGCCTCGTCTCTAAAACCTAAATTAACAGGAACTAGTCCTTCTTTACTATTGATTTCAAGCAGGTAATTTAGCAGGTAATCAATTAATTTCATTTGCGTAGAAGTCTCTATAAGTTCTTTCTCACTTTGCGTAACATTTGTAAGGTATAAGGACGCTTCCGATGCTACATCTGTAAGTTTATTTTTCTCTTTAAAGTCAGCCACATTTACATCAACTTTATTAAGTTCATCTGAAATAATTAAGAGTCTGTTTTTTATAAAATTGGCTGTATTTTCTGAAATTTGATTTTTGTCCTCAATTGCATCTAAATTGTATTGTGCCACCAATTGATCTAAAATTTCAATGGACTTTTGTTTATGAACACCTACTAAACTCAAAGAAACTACAGATGTTTTTTTATTTACTACACCTACTTGTACACTTCCTTGTAAGGCATTTACAATAGATACTTCCGACCGTGTAACTACCGTAATAATTTTCGGTGTTTCATTCCCTATAATACTATTGGCYTTTAAAATAAAGWCCCCTGAACCACTCTTAATCAAATCACCAAAAACACCTTTTTCCACCACCTCTTGTTCTTCATTTAAAAGTTCAAACTCAGTATCAGATAGTACGCGAACAATTAACACTTTATTTTGTTTTTCACAGATTTCCATCTCTTCTTGACATACATAAATAAAAGGTTGTTGCTTTCCAAACAGTTCTGCTTCACGTAATCTACCTTTAGAGAGGTAACGGATATTTAGGTTTAATTTTTTAACCACAGATTTTAAAATCCGTCTCGATTTTAACACCTGTATTTCATTATCTACATTTCGAGTTCCTCCAACAATCGCCCCTAAATCTTCAAAGGCCGCGAGTTCAGAAGCAACACCTCTGTTCTTATTTTCTTTTATCAATATTGTAGTTTGAACCTTGTATAAATTAGGCGTGTATCTAAGTTTTATTAAAGCAATTCCTGTTACTATCAACACGCTTACTATAAACCATGGCCATTTTCTAAGATATTTAAAGACTTCTTCTTTTATATTGATTTGTTTTTTTTGCCCAAACTCTTCCAGTAATAATTGTTCTATTTGATCCATATAATTAATTTATAAGAATTGCAATAAGGGTAATTAGCAAAGAGGTTACAGAAATATACACCCCCGTAGAGGGACTAAACCTTGAAGCACTTACTTTCGCTTTATTAGGAGCAATATAGAGTACATCATTTTGTTGCAGATAGTAATTATTGGTAGTAAAAAAATCAATACTCGTAAGATCTAATCGTTCGAAATGTTTTTTCCCTTGAAAATCTCGTATCAGTAATACATTCTTGCGTTGACCATGAATAGATAGATCTCCCGCCAAGCCCAATGCTTCTAACACACTAATTTTTTCGTTTTCTATAGTGAATACACCTGGTTTTTTCACTTCACCTAAAACACTCACCTTATAATTTACAATCCTAATATTTACCATAGGGTTGGTCACATAAGCAGCCAGTTTTTCTCTTAATAAATTTTCTGCTTGGTTCCGTGTTAAATTAGCCAAATCCAAGCGACCAATCACAGGAAAAAGAATGCTTCCATCTGAGGAAATTAAATACGATTGTTGTACAGGAGGTCCAGACATTTTACCTGTTACAGAGGTATAAGACACTGTTGAAAGATTAAATGGACGTACGGCTTCCATATTTAAGGCACTCACACTTATGCTTAATAAATCATTGGGTTTATACCGAAGTTCAAATGAGGGAACCGCAAATGCCGTTAAGGGAGCTCCTTGAAAATAAACAACATCTTTTTTTGAAGAGCATGACATCATACTGTAAAAAACAAAACAAACAAGCAAGATTTTAACTGATGTGGGGAATTTAAATTTCATAAATAATAGTAAAAGATATTTTATAGTTGAGAATACCGCGTAAAAAACATATTCAAATAATGTTTTCTACTTATTGACCATCTCCTGTAAGTACTACTTTAAAGGTTTTAAAAAAGAGAATAGCGTCTAATTTTAAGGACCATGTATCTATGTACTGCATGTCCATTTTCATCCATTGCTCAAACGGAATATTATTACGACCTGACACTTGCCAAATACACGTGAGCCCAGGCTTCATGCTCAACCTTCTTCGCTGCCAACGTTTGTAAAGTGTTACTTCTTCTGGTATTGGAGGACGTGGTCCTACAATGGACATGTCTCCAAATAAAATATTAAAAAACTGTGGTAATTCATCCATAGAAGTTTTCCTTAAAACATGTCCAATTTGGGTAACTCTAGGGTCATTTTTAATTTTGAATACAGGTCCTTCCTGTTCGTTCTGAGCCATCAGCGCTTCTTTTTGATCATCCGCATTTACCATCATAGTTCTAAACTTAAAACAGGAAAACGATCGCCCATACAAGCCAACGCGTTCTTGCTTAAAAAAAACAGGGCCTCCGTCCTGCCACTTCACCAATCCGGCTATAAGTAACATCAAAGGAGAAATAATTATTAAAATCAAAAAAGCCAATAAAACATCAATCAYATATTTAACTTTTAGCGCCAAGTAATTTCTTGGAGTATTTCTAAAAGTTAAGAATGGCATTTGGCTAAAATAATCCACTTTTGATTCCATCTGTGCCATACTTAACATGCTAGACTGAACTCGAAACACCACWCCKACCTCAGCACAAACATTTACCAATGTCATAATTTCATCATTGTTTAAATTGACCTTACAATACATCACCTCATCTATATTTTTAGCATCTATAACCAATGAAAGTTCCTCTTCGTCAGACAAGATTAAATGTTTATTCCCGTATTTTTTTTTGATTATTTCACTGTCCGTAATTATGGCATGTAATCTATAGCCCCAATCTTTTACTTCTAAAAAATTATCAATAAAATAAGAAGATTCATCATCAGCTAAAATTACGATAGCCCGTGTATTACGTCCTTTTCTACGGAAAAACTTCATGCACTTATATACAATGGCCTTAAAGAAGACCAGTACACATATATTTAGGATTAAAAATATACCGAAAAACAAACTAGGCATTTTTTTTAATTCTAATAAAAAAGTGAGTACCACCAATGTCATGGTTCCTATACTTACCATAAGAATGTAATTTAATAAGATACTTGTATAGCGTTCCATACGTAGCATCCTTCCCATGCGATGATGATCTAACAAAAAGTACCAAATGGGTACCATTAGTACCAACATAATTTTATAATCTTTATAGTCAACATGTAAAAAAACAATATAACTACCGATCAAATAAATGCTTATTACAAAACACAACAAACTTAATACGACTTGTAGTACAAGACTTAAAATTGCGATAGATCGTTCTCTTTCTTTTATCATAGCTTATAATTAAAGTGAAAATGGGGTTGCATATATATGCAATACTCAGGCTAATAATATTGAACAATGAGTTCTTATTATCATTGGTAAATAAGACAGCAATTAGGAGGTTGCTAGAATTTATATTCAATTACTAGTAGTAAACGAATCGTTGCTACTAAATAGAAAAGGAGTAAGGTCCTTAGTGACTAGTGACTAGTGACTAGTGACTAGATTTTTAATTTTTTCAATAAATAAATCGACAAAAAACTCAGGAGTTGACACCAAGTAGCGGTACCACATCCGTTTGGGTTCTTTTAACAATCGCCCTAACCATTCTAATTTCAAGTCCAACACCCATTGAGCAGGTCTCTCAGTAGTACCCGCATAAAAATCAAATACGGCTCCTATTGCACAAATAATATTCGCATCAAGTCTGTATTTGTTGTTGTAAATCCATTTTTCTTGTTTGGGAGCTGTCATCCCAACAAATAGCACTATTGGATTAAAAGCATTCACTGCATCACACATCAACTTACTTTCAACTTCGTTAAAGGAATCTTTAAATGCTGGTGAAAATGCACCAAAACCAACACTTGGATATTCCGCTGTAAGACGCTCTTGTATCAAATTCAAAGTTTGCTTACTAGCCCCAAGAAAAAAACAAGAGCCTTTYTCTTTTTCTAATTTTTCTAACAGGTGAATAAAAATATCTGTCCCCGCAATTTTTTGAATTTTCTGTCCTTTCAATAATCGGGCAGCAAACACAACAGAAACTCCATCGGGTAACAATACATCAGAGGTATTTAATGCTTTTTTAAAAAGGCTAT
This sequence comes from Flavobacteriaceae bacterium, assembly GCA_002401105.1. Lineage (GTDB taxonomy): Bacteria > Bacteroidota > Bacteroidia > Flavobacteriales > Flavobacteriaceae. Next base: position 23,869 of record NVSD01000011.1, read on the forward strand.
CATTTTTAGCTACGGTATAAGAATGACCATTCAAAGTATTTATAACCGTCTGTTTACTCAGTGGCACCTGAGATAAATCACCACCATAAACCGTATATCCAAGGACAGAAGTTTGAAGTTGTTTCATAACTATTTTAAAGAAGATTGTTTCTTTTTACACAAAAGTATATGTTGCTCAAGGGCTAGTACTGAATCAAATCTTTCCTTTATTTTTTTTGCAGGATTCCCCGCATAAATACTATAAGTATCAACATCTTTAGTCACTATTGACCCAGCCGCTATAATACTTCCTGTACCTATGGAAACACCCCCTAATACAATAGCTCCTAAACCAATCCATACATCATCTCCAATTACAATTTTTTCCCKCAAWCCTTTCCATGAATAATTTTTATCCCGTATTTGACTAGCCAAACGTATCGGAACTCCTATTTCCTGAAAATGATGATCATAACGCCCTACTAAAGACACATGATTTGCCAAAATCACATCGTTCCCAATAACAGCATCACATTCTATAATGGARTATTTTCCAATATAAAAATTGTTGCCTATAGATAATTGCTGCTTWGCCCATATAAAAACTCCACGCCCAGCATGAAAACCAGYGCCGATATGGTAACGTCTCCATTTTATTTTTGACAGAAACAAGTTTCTAATTCTTTTCAGTAAATTAATCATAATCCAAATACTTTTGACTTGAATTCATCTTTTAGCAATCCTCTGCCTACGTTAGTTCGCAATAAATGAAATCGAATTTGTAATCTATATTTCTTAGAAAAATACCGTAGAAACTCTAGGGAAATCACTTTTTCTGGTTCTTTAAATTTCACTAAATTAAACAGTGAATCCCCTGAAGGATTCTTTTTAGATTTATAAGGATTAATTCCATTACAGTGTGTCCCTTCCTCTCCGAAACCAATATTATTCACTAAAGAATAAAATGGGTAGACAGAAAACCTATTGGATCTAAAATGATTAAAAGACCATCGTATGTACCATGAATCGTTACGGTCGTAAATAGAATTAAGCAACATCGAAGCTGAGTCATCACCACATTTACGCTTAAATTCTTTTAGAATCCCCAAGGCTGTATTTACTGATTTTTTTAATTCCTCTTTATCAAATAACGATACATCCCAGCGGTCTTTCCATGTAGCCCATCCCCAAGGAAATGGTCGTTGTTGAAAATAGACATCACTCGTGCAACTCTCTACTTTCAAGGAATATCCGTTTACAGATTGAATTTTTTTTTCAATATCATAAAAATCCAACGCCCGATTCATAAATGTCAAAAAATGAGGACTGGTTATCAAATCATCCTCCAATACAATTACTTTCCCGTAATCATTAATTATTTGGCTAACACCATCTATAATCGAAGTGGCCAATCCTTTATTTTTAATCGCTTCAAAAACAGTCACGGATTTAAAACCGTTTATACCTTTTAAGCTTTTTCTAACCGCAGTAACCTTAGCTACTCCCGATGCATTTTTTGCYGCATCTGAGAAAATAAATAAATCACTTTCTTTAGCTAATTCATTTTTTTGCAAAGCGGCAATGGTTTGTTGGGTTTCCGACAAACGGTTGTAAGTAAACAGACAAATGGGGGCGTATTTATTCATATTTCCCATAGTTACCAATAACAACCTTGTTCCACTTTGGAGGCATTAATTACTTGATCTTCCTTCATAGGATATATAAAATGTTCATTTATAATCTCATTAAACTTAGGATTATCTACCCATCGCTTCCCTTTAATGCCAAACAACAACTGTGTAGCTCCCCCTAAATGGACGGCCTTTTTCCCCCTGCGTTTTACATGTGCCGCCAGCGGAAAACCGTAAGCGCCACAACCAATAATTGCGATGTCAAAATCTGTTTTATCAATTTCCTGTTTCATATACTCTAAGGCATCAAACCAGGTATTAAATTCACTTTTATTTCCGGCAATTGTCTGCACTGCTTTGATCGTTTGCAAGGATTTGAATTCAGGTAAAACACGAGGATCATTAAACAGTAGTGTTCGTTTATTATAATACTGATTTTCTATGGTTTTATTAAACGGATGAATTACTAGTATTTTTTTACCTTCCAATACTTCCGACCATGGCTCATCGCTTAAATAAGGTTCTAATGTATCCAAGGCTACTATACTTGCATTAGAAAAATAGCTTTTTAACAAATACTCCTCGATTCGCCAAGACCCCAATACATCCAATAACTTCATATCTTCGTACATTAATTTTGAAAAAGAAGTAATGGTCTCTTCATTGGATGGAAAAAAACCTGCGCCTATTTTCATTTTTAAAAACTCTTTGCTTACTGGATCATATGCCATCAAAGGTTTTAATAAAATCTTAAATAACTTAGAGGCCTTCGGATACAATACAGACTTGATTTCATTGGCCCCAAAACGTGCAACTAGAAGAGGAGTCTCCGCTAATAATTTTATTTTCAAACGCCTAATAGCCTCCCTCTCAGCAAGCACCTTTGGAGACATTATTCTTAAGATAGACTTTTTTACACCTAGCATTATTTTCTTTTTATAAAATTATATAGAGGGTTATAAATCCATCGTTTATATGCATTAGGAAGTAATTTAAATAAAAAACCGAATGTTTTTAAAACTCCTACAATTTGAATAGAAAATACTATTGGATTTATTATTTTATCACTCAATCCATTTAGATCTTTATCATTTAAAGAAAATATACCTTTTAAATTATTGGTTAAAAATGGAATGCCATGAATCCCAGAGGCAACAGCTATACTATTAACAGCCGTATTTTTAATTTCCAAATACTGTTTAACATCCCAATCACTTTTTGAAGAATAAAAATAATAAACCCTTTCTGGTTTTTTTATAAAGGGTTTTACATTATAATATTTAAAAACCTCAGGGTTATATCTTTCTTTAAAAAGAATGGGATCCACAATAGGTCTAGAAGAGTCTAACAAATCGGTTATAAAAMACTGACCATTAAAGGAGTACACTCGGTCCACTTGTAATAAACCTCCTAATAACACAGCAATAAATCCTCCCGCTGAACTGCCTATAAAAACAGCTTTGTACCCTTCTAATTCATTTCTTAGAAACACAGCTAACGTTTCTATGGAATTAAATTCATTGTTAATCCCTTTGAGATACCATTGCTTAAAAATATCTCTTATAAATATATGTTTATTAGCTCTTGGAAAGCGCTGAGAAAACCATTCAAATTTATTTTTCTCAACAATCTCTTTTCTAAAARTTGCCGTGTTGTTTGGGTAGTAARTATAATTACTGCTAAAATAAACAGCACACGTATTTACATCCTGTTTCTTTTGATCGTATGTAATTAAGTAATTGTCACTAGAAGTATATGTCTCTTGCACAATATCACTATCTACTTGAAAAACAAAATTTTTCTTTGATTCCATAACTATTGTTGTTTCCATAAGCTCGGGATTAGCACTCTAAGATGTATGGACATCCAATGTTTAAAAGATACATACCAACCGAAATGACGCCAGGTATAAATAAAATAATAATATGGATGACTATTTCCCAAAGGAGAATACAGTGAGGCTATTCTTTTTGTCAATTTCTCTTCAGGGCGGCACCAAACAGGAAGCAAGGAATTAGCCTCACAAAACCCACTATATTTAGAAGAAATAAGATTGAAAAAATGTTTTATTTCCACTCTTTTCCCATAATCAAAATCTCCAATAGCGTGTGGAAAAACAGGATCCAACATCCCTACTTTTTCATATACAATTTTGGGTATTAATACTACATTACCATTAATAAAAGAACAATACTCACATTTCCCTGTAGGTACTATTAATTGTCCTTTCCGATTTCTTCCTCCATAGGTAATTGAATTGGTTAGGGAGGATTTTAACGTTCCACAAATAACACTTCTAGGATTATTTGTACTGTCCTGCAGTAAATCTACCATACATGACTTATTTATTTTAACATCATCATTTAGCCATAAATAAAAAYCATAAACGTCATGTTTACTGGCTGTTTCCCAAGCCAAATACATTCCTCTATTCCAAAATAATTTCCCATCTCCCGGAATGACATGGACACTTGAGTACTCCTCTCGTACAGCTTGTGCCGTACCATCAGTAGACCCATCATCTACCAAAAACACCTCTAGAATAACATTTTTAGGTACATCATTTTGATATAACGCTCTTAAACAATCAAGGGTGTTACTTTTACGATTATGGCAGGTAATTAAAACTGCAATGGACTGTATATTTTTCAATTATAACTTTGTTTTTTTCGTCTAATTTTATGAAAATTCAAAAAGAGATATCTGTATTTAGTTTCAAAAATACTACGYATCCATAACTTCATTTCAAAATCTGACATGTCCCTAAAAGAAGTAGAAAAACACATGCCTATCATCATCCAAAGCAAAAAATAATTTAAGTTAAAACTATTAATATCTTCTACCCAAGCATAAGCCCATCTGAAGGCTACAAATACGCCTAACATTTTACTGAATATATTATTAGAATGGTTAATAGCTAAAGAACTTGCTTTCCAAAACACTAGAAAATAAAGGACTACTCCAACAGTACCAGTCCATGTAAATACATTTAAAATAGCTACTTCATTTTTTAACCGTTCATTTCGTCCACTCATATCGTCTTTACCAAAAGCATCTGATTCATTTCCCCTAGCAGGAGATCTACCAATAATCCAACTATTATATTTTACTGCAGTTTTTAAAACGTCTACATATAAAAAAGTACGCGTATCTGCAGCTAAATCTGCTTCTTCCACTTCTCCTGATGAATTTACACGCATAGTCGTATGTTCTCCTTCAAAATATTTATCAATTTTAAAAATATTAAAATCTCCAAATACGGCTAGTACAAACATCAAAATCGGGAATAATAAAAGCATGCTAGAAATAATACTTAAGCCTTTCATTAAAAAATTATCTTTTAACCARTAAATTATGAGAAACAGCAATGGAACAAAAAACTTAATAATATTACTTCTAGCCCCAAGATCTATAACCATAACAAAAATGGCGACAGACACTATAATTATTTGCCATTTATATTTTATAACTGGAATATAAAGTAGGAGTAAACTAAAAGGGACTAAAAAAAAACCGTACGCATCTGTAGGTACAAAAGCAATAAGTATAATAAATAAAGGAAAACCAAATTTTAGATAAAATGACAATACGCCTTGTACTAATGTTTTATTAGTAGAGAAAAATGTTACTACGGGTAATAACACCCCAAAAGAGTTCATTATCAATCCTTTAAAACCCCAATATGATTCGGCAATAAAGAAACCTCGTATAATACATATAAGGTTCCATAATAAAAAAAGCACAACTACCAACATCCGTTTTTGCTGACCACGCGTATAAAAGGTGGCACTAGCCCTATAAAAAACACGTAATATTAAGACATGTATAAATATCCAAATGGTAGTATTTCCAAAACCACTTATATAAGTACTTACAGAAGAAAGAGCTAGTAAAACAACAGCTATGTATATTTGAGTTTTTTTATCTATAGTATCAAACATTCTAATTCCTATCGCTAAATTTTATAATCTTTGGTATAGTACTCATATTCTAATAACCTTTCCTCATTATAATATGCCTAAGAAAATCAACTTCTTTAGTTTTCACTACTTAAATCCTAAATGCAACTAACTACAAACCATCGAACAGCACTAAAAAAGACACTGTAGTTATTTATAACCGAAATCCATTTTCAATAACATAAGTGATGACATGTGGAATATTAAAATAAATCAACATTATTATGAAAGGGATAAAGAAACCTTACAMATAATTAAACTGCAAAATGGAATCTATTTAAAATCAAACAAGAAATATTCTTAATTTCAAAACAAYTCTCATTTATTAGRCCTCCTTAACACGATAGAGTTTCAATATTTGATGAATAGATTTACTTAAATTAAACTCTTTTAACACCAACGCATATGSWKWCWMWRYYYKKMYARWKMSWMWRWWACWNATTKWSAARRYARCWKTYKATYTKYTYSRMKAATATKNTTRTAATCAGGTGGAATTAAAAACCCTGTTACATCATTTTTTATTAAATCCCTTAAGCCTGGTGAGTCATACAATATTGTTGGTAATTTACAAGCCATCGCTTCTAAAGCCGCATTCCCTAGCCCTTCCAAAAAAGAAGGCATAACATATACATCCGATGCAACTAAATAATCACGTACATTATTACAATTCCCTAAAAATCGCACTTTATCCGTAATATGTAAGTCAACTGCTAATTTTCTTTCTCTTTTTTCAATCTCCCCAATTCCTAAATGAAGGTATAAAATATTTTTAATTGGATTTAATAATGAAATAGCCTTAATAATATCAGCATGATTTTTATTATCTGTACAAGCTCCTGTGGATATAATAACAAAACTGTGGCAAGGGATCTTTAAATCCTTGCGAATTCTCCTTTTTTCGTCTTCATTCTTAAGAGGAAAAAAACGCTTATTATCAAACCAATTGTTTATTCTTATGGAGTGATTCTTATAATATTTTAATTCGTTTTGCTGTACTGTTTCTCCTATAGAATGAAAGATTACATTAAAAAACACTCTTAAAACAAATCTCCTTGCAATTGCAATACACCTTGTTAAAATTCGATTTTTAAACGCGCTATGCTGTGTTTTCACACAAGGAACTCCACAAACCCAAGCAATAATAGCARCAAAATACAGATCACTTCTATGGATGTGTAAAGCTCCGACTCCTTGTTGCTTAATAAAATAATACAAGCGAGTATAATACGCTATACCTTGTTTAGACAATGGTATAAAGTTAATTCGCTTATGATATGTTTTAATATTGTTTAATGTAAATATGGGAGCAAAAGACCCCATGGATTTTCCTGTACTAAAAGCCAATAGATCCACTCCTTTTTCTGCAAACAGTGAGGCCGAGTTAGCATACATTATTTCTGCCCCCGAATATTGAATTTCATTAAATAAATGTAAAACTTTCATTTGTTTTTTGATTATTTATTTGAACTACAAAGGCTTCAATATATTGTTTTGTAACTACTTCTAAAGAAAATCTTTTCGCTACATTCATTATACCTCTTTCGCTATATTCCAAATAAAGAGTTTCAGAACTCAGTATTTTTTGCATTGCAGCAGCAACTTCTGATACCTTTTCTATATCAACCAAAATCCCTGCTTTTCCATTATCCAACACCCATGGTACAGCACCCGCTTTTTCACCTCCAATAACGGGAATACCACGCACCATAGCTTCTATTAAATTATTTCCAAAACTTTCCTCTCTCGAAGTATGAAGCATTAGCTTACATGTTTGCAACATCTCCAACACTTTTTTATGAGGAACAGGTCCAATAAAGTGAATTCTATCCAAACCAACCTTTTTTTTGGTCCAATGGTAACCTGCACCGTTTTTTTCAAAATCGACCCCAATTAAAAACAAGTGAATATTAGGATTTTCTTTTCTTAATGATGCAAACGCAAAGATAGCCGTCTCTGGATTTTTTCTAAACGACCAACCATTACTCATAAAAAACACATTAAAATTAGATGTATTTCCTTCGGATTCCGTGTCAGTTAAATGTTCACTCTTTTTAACAGGGTTAGGAATTACAACACCAGGTAACTTAATAAGGTGTTGTAAATATTTCGAATTATAACTGAAGGCCAGTGCTTTTCTTCTCACCCAAAAATCCATACATAATCTTGTGAATCTATACGGCTGCTTCATTAATTTCAAAATAGTAAAAGCATCATCTCTAAACGTAATAATATGAGGCACTTTCGATAAAATTGTTCCAATAGCAAATTCATACGACCAATGCGCATTTACGATATCTAAATTTTCTTTTTCTTCAATAATAAAATTTTTAATTTGCATAAATTCATTGCTGCAAAAGTCAACTGTTTTTAGTCTTACAGATTTTCTGAAATGTCCAAAAATAACTTTAATTCCAATTCCTTTAATACAAAGTTTTATTTTCACATTGGGATCTAAGGTAAATACAGTAACTGTATGACCTTCATTTAACAATCCAATTATCAAAAGATTAACAGCGGTTCCACCTATTCCTAACTTTAGATATTCTTTATTTATACCTGGAAAAAACTCCCTTAAGGAAGCCATTTCTATTGGTCCTGCTATTCCTATATTCATGTTTCTTCAATTTTATTACCAATAACAAGCATTTTCTACTTTTAATGCACCTTTTGGAATTTCATTTCCAGACGGTCTAATCCAATGCTTATTAAATAAATCGGAATAATTATATGTAGCGTTATAACCTTCTTTTTCCCAACGACTCCCTCTAATCCCAAAAAGTAATTGTAAACTACCTCCCAAATGARTTCCGATTTTCCCTTGGCTTTTTGCAAAAGAGGCTAAAGAAAAACCATACGCACCTGCTCCAACCAAACAAATATCATAGGATGTATCTCTCATCTGTGACTTCATAAAACTAAGTGCCTCAAACCAATCTGAAAAATTATTTTTCTCTCCGGCGATACTTTGCACTGCTTTTATAGTAATTAACTCAAACTCCGGTAAAACATTTTTTGTAAATAGTTTTTCTCTTTGTAAATATTGTTTTTTTATAGAATCAACAAAAGGATGAATCACCAATACCTTCTTTCCTTCTAGGGCTCTTGTCCATGGAGAATTTGACCAAWAAGGCTCTGTTAGAATYCTTTGTACCTTTTCTGATTTTTGTAATTTTTCACTTAAATAAACTTCATTTTCCAGCCACGAACCTAAAATATCCACCTGAGGAATGTCCTGTAGTAGCAATTCACAAAACTGAGTTAACTTAGCCTCTGTTGGAGGGAAAAAACCKGCATTGGTATGCATGGCATTTATTAATGATTTATTCCACCACCAATCTAATTCTTTTCCTTGAACGTAGTTCACCCATTTATTTGGCCCTATTTGAATTCCTARGTARTTGACTAGTGTTGCCAATTCAAAGGCTCCAAAACGAGCAATCATACTTGGTTTTTCCGACATCAGTAGCTCATATATTTTTAAGGAAACAGCCTCYGGATTTTGCTCACAAGGCAGTTTTTGAAGAGGCTTTGTTCCTAGCCCAATGCTATACAATTTACGAAGTACTTTTAATAATTTTATAGTAAGAAGGTTCATTTAGTTTAGTACATTTTTTTTACTTTTTATAATATCAAATACGGACAAGTTAAACTTACCTTGATCGTCTACTATCACCCAATCCTTAGTGTTCGGATAGCCATGCCAAAAATTAGCAGGACAAATCTTTATCCCATCAGAAAGTAGCGCAGGTTTATATGAAAAAGAACTTTTACTCGTAATTAACACATCTGCATATGCCATATGCATAAAGGAATTTTGAGCGTCCATATCAAAGCAATATTTTATATTTTCAAAGCCCTTAAACGCTGTAAAATCATTTGGATTCCCCTGTGAAAAAAGGAAAATAGCCAATGGTTTTTCTGTCTGTATATTTTTGACAACACTTGTGAGTACTTTTGAAAAATAAGTCTCATCCTGCCATCTCATTAATAAATTTGGTTTTTTAGTATCCTTTGTAACTACGATATCTCCTCTACGTAGGTGGATGGCTATATTATAAAAATTGCTGTCAAAAATTAAGTTGTTCTTTAAATTAACAGTTGCATTTTTAAATTTATTTTTTATAATATTCTTTACTTCARATTGATTTCTATAAAACTGATCTTGCTCACAAACAAACACTACTTTTTCATCCGAATAAGAAGTTATTATTCTTTTTATTTGTGCAATATCCTTGGCATTGTTTTCTTTAAACAAAGGCAATCTTACTTTTTTATACCCCTGTTGCTCAATCAACTCATTACAATAAACTTCCTCAGCTCCAAAACCTAAAAAAACTTCCCAATTAATAGAGGGAAAAGGAATATGTGCAAAGTTTAATTCAAACTGTTTTGCAAACCAATACCCAGCTGTCCAATTAGCAATCTGATGACCAATACCAGCTCCAGGGTTAGGAATTGCAGTCAAAAAATTTTTGTATTCCTTTTTATTTTGAGTATAAAAATAAGCATGCCAGCTGCACCTATAAAATAATGGATACAACTTATATACACTTGAAAAACTAACAATTTCAAACCATATACGACGTCTGATTTTTCCGATTACCTGAATCCAATTCATAATTTTAAACAGTAATTATTGGTTTATTAACACCTGTCGTTTTAATAAAAAACCTTTTAAACTCTTTTTTATAAAAGTACGCTCAGCATGGTCAAATCCAAGATTCCAAACTACTAGTAAAAAACTTAGTCCGTGAATGCCAATTATAGTTAGAAAACGTATAAWACCATCTTCCATAAATAATAAAGGAAGGAAAGAAACTAATGAAATAATTACAAGAACTACCCCAGCCCTTAGTACAATGTCTTTAAAAAAATGTGTGATATTCAGACCACAATCTCGTTTTGAGAAATACAAAACAACCATGGAATCCAATATAGAATACCCAATAAAAACAAGGTATAAATAAAAGGGAGCGAATCCTTTTGAAAACAGTACAAAACAAATCACCAAAGGCATAAAATTAATAATGGACCTCACAATTTGAAATCCCTTGATGTTCCCAACTGCGGCAATAGAAGACGACAATGTTAAAAATAGCTGAACAATTAAGTTCCGYAACAATAATAACCGGCAAAAAACAATGGCATAATCAGGTACTTCTTTTAACCAAATCCCAAAAATATAAGGCATTTCTATTAAAATTGGTATGTATAAAAACAAGAGTAAAAAAAATGACATTTTGCCCCCTGAAGTCGCCAATTTCAACATTTTTTCACGATTCCCTTCTCCCTCACTTTTTACCAAAGCTGGATTTAACGCTTTCATCATTACTTGAGCAAATGCTCCTAACTGACCACTTACTTGTGCAGCTATACCTTGTGCCGCGTTTACGACTGTTCCAAAAAACATATTTAATACAATTCCTTGTCCGTAGTTCGACAAAATACTGCTAGCACTTCCTAATAAAGACCAACCTGCAAATTTTGTCATTTCCATACATAATTTAACATCAAAATTACGTCCTAAAGTTATACGAACCTCTTTGTATTTCCAATGGCAATAAATAGCTCTTACTAAAAGTAATAAAACTGTCAAAGAGGCCATTAACAACCCATAACTAGCCAATTTATCAAAGGTAGTATATGTGATAAAAAATGCGATACTCAACTTTAATAATGCTTCTATTATGCCCAATACGGCAACAAACAACATGTTTTCATGCGCATTCACAACCGCATCATAAGGAACTGATAAGATTGTAAAAAACGTACTAACAATCAAAAACTGAAAAATAAGTTGTGCTGCAACCAACCGCTCCGGATCTATCTTCAAAATCCCATTAAAAAGGATATAGCCAGATACTTCCAATAGTATCACCACAGCAATGGCTATAAAAAAATGTAGTAGAACACTAATATTAAAAATACTCTTTTGCTTGTGGTTATTCCCTTCTCCTTGCGCAAAAGACATAAAACGCTGTGTAGCGGACGCCATAGCTGCATTTAAAAACGTAAGCATAGCAATGGCTCCACCCACTACATTAAATACTCCAAAATCTTCAGTTCCCAGTGCAGCAAGTACCAAACGCATGGCATACAAGGACACAAACACTGTAATCCCCATACGAGCATACAATATTAAGGTATTTTTGGCGACCCTATTAGCTACTTCCATATTTCAGAAAATAGGTTATGAAACTAAAAATCATATTTATCWACTTGAAATGCACTTCCTGTTTATTTCTGTTTTTTTAATTATTTCTTTACCTAACTTTTGAAATGGCATTTCGATTAAATTATNAAAAAAAACTAGCTAAAACTGCAGTAATACCAAGAACCAACCCTAATCTTATTCCATAATTAATTATGGAGTCTAGTGGAGTAATAATACTAATAAAATCAATATAATTAAATCGATCAATTCCTGATAAGACAGCAAAATGAATTAAATAAGCACTAAAACTAATTTTCCCAAAGAAAACAGTGAAACGATTAACAAATATTAAAAATTCTTTTTTTGACAATGTATAAATTAAACCAAAGAACCCCAGCGATATCACAAAATGCCATGGTAATGGAATGTTATAATTGATAAAACCAATAATTATTAGCAGGCTTAATAGACTCCCCATTAAAAAAATAATACTTTTTTGCTTTATAACAAAATCGTGTTTCACAATAAGGAAATATGCAGCAATTCCAAGGCAAAATATAGGTAATTGATTAGGGAAGTAATAATATAAAAATTGTCCCCATAGTTCTTCTGAATTAATTAATGGATATTTTAGAAATAAAACTTTCAATATAAATGCAATAAACATGGTTACAACAACATACCTTAAGGCAGCTTCAAAACTATTAATTCTACTTGCCAACCAAGGGAATATAAGGTAAAAACTCATCTCCACAGTAATTGACCAACCTCCTGGAACTAACTCATTTATCCAATAAGGACTTACTCCATGAATAAATAAAAAATTTGAAATAAGAAGCTCGTTTGATTCAAATCCATTCCACCATGCAAAATAAAGTATACCTAAAAAGTACATAGGAGCAATTCTAAATATTCTTCTGACAGCAAAGTTCCTATTAAAAAACTTCTCATTATCTACATGATATTGATGTGACAAAAACAAAGTAAACGCACTCGCCATAAAAAACAACTGCACCCCTTTTGCGCCTAAACCAATAATACTCTTAAATAAAACAGGGTATTTATCTGCACTATACATACTTGTATGAACCATAATAACCATTAGAATAGCTATTCCTCTTAGAGCATCTATATATCTTAATTTCATGTTTTCTTAAAAATATCTTTACATAGAGTTA
>NVSD01000012.1 GCA_002401105.1 Flavobacteriaceae bacterium
AATGTTGGCATTAATATTTTTGCTGCTTTTTCAATGCCATCTTTGACACCTGCAACCAAAATAAAGTTTATAATTGCAGCAACAACAGCCATGGCTATAAACAAATAAGGGCTATTAATAAACTCGCCAAAACCGCCATTACTCGCTAAATAATCTAAATTACCCGTTATGGTTAAAACAATGTAGCCAAAAACCCATACAGTTATCACCATGTAAAATACTGCGATCATAAAAGGGGTTAGTACACCAAAAAAACCTACTGTTCCCCATAATCGACTATTCTGACTTAACGCTTTATAAGCACCAACTGGTTCTTTTGCTGTTTTTCTACCTACCGCCATTTCCGCAATCATCACGGGTAAGCAGATTAAAAAAACAAAGAAGGCGTACATGAGTAAAAACGCACCTCCACCATTTTTCGCTGCATTCACCGGAAAACCCACTAAATTACCAATACCTACAGCAGAACCTGCCGCGGCCATTATAAAACCAAAACGAGAACCAAAATGCCCTCGAGACGCACCATCATTATTTTGTATTGCAGCMWTKTMWMMRYMCCWMKTKWSSYWAATAMWMYSMAWAKMWRYRWTWKAMMTWMAMRAMMWKAMAATANYAACCATTAAAATCTATAAAAAATTAATAAATGGTATGATAAGCATCATAAAAGGAAGATTACTAACAAGGAAAAGTAATTGATACATGCGTACCTGAAACAACCCCATCAGAAATGTCCACGGTTTTAATTTGAACGTTTTTATTCTTGTGCAATACTTTAATTCTATTTTTTGTGGCTTCTGCGCCATAAAACTTCCTACGCTGACTTATATGTGATTGTTCCTTATTCCTATCAATCCCAATTCCATTATCAATAATCTCACATTTGATGTTACCACCTTCCTTTTTAATGTACAAATGAATCTCTTTATATCCTTCTACCTTGGCAATTCCATGCCAAATAGCGTTTTCAATAAATGGCTGTAAAAACAAGGGCGGAACAAAAACTTTTTCAAAGTTTATCTCATCGTCTAAAGTCACCAAATAAGTAAAGCCACCAGAAATTCTAATTTGCTCTAGCTTCACGTATAAGGCCAAGGTTTTCAGCTCCTCACTCAAACTAACAGTTGGACTAGAAGAACTATTTAAGATTACCCGGATAAGTTTGGAAAATTTAGTAATATAATCTGAAGCCTTTTCGACTTCACTTTTTAAAACAAAATTATTAATTGAATTTAATGAGTTAAACAAGAARTGAGGATTCATTTGACTTTGTAAAGCGGTCATCTTTAACTCTTCCATTTCTTTAAGTTTCAATGCTAATTTTAATTCTGCATTTTTACTTTTTTGTTCAATATTCTTGATACTAAAACCAATTAATAAGGCTAAAATCAAGCAATAACAGAACAACGAAATATAGATCATTCCCATGGGATGAATCCCAAAATCAAAAAATAGCTGAACCCCAATTAATACTTGCAAAAAACTAATATCAAAGCCAAGTACATAAAAAACAGTTGAAATTGTAAAAAACAGCACATGTTTCCCTTCAAACTTCCGAATACGGTATAAGATAAAAATGATGAGTACATTTAATAAAGGTACCACCATTGAAAATGACTGTAACTGATAATCAAAGCCAAAACCGATATCAATTAGAGCGAACATTACTCCAAGGATTAACATGGCTTTAAAAGAAATATTTAAGACATTGTCCAAGAACATATCATACTTCCTGGTCTCTAGGTATTCCCTAATAAATTGTACTAAAAACGCAAACGACCCTAGTAGTAAGAAAAAAACAAAGGACTGAAAAACGTCTTGGTTATCCGAGTCATGTACTACGTGACGTAATAAATATAAGAGAACACATCCAATAAATCCACTAAAATAGAAATAAAGGGTTCGCTTATTTTGAAATCCCATAACAACATGAAACAGAAACATCATAAACAGCCCTCCTCGCACCCACGCAAAAAATTCTGAATGTAAATCTGTAAGCATGCTATTTTAATCTAAATATAATTTTTTAAATAATTCTGCTTTTTTATTCCTACTGATACTCGCAGTAAGTCCATTACTCATAATAAGCTCTCCGCCTAACCCTTTCAAGTATTCTTTTACATGATTAAGGTTAATTAAATAAGAATTATGAACACGGTAAAATTGTGAAAATTGAAACTTACGTTCTACTTCTTTTAAGGTTTTAGACACCACAATTTGCTGTTCGCTTTTCAAAAATATAGTAGTATAACTCTTATCCGATTTTAACATTACCACATCGTCCTGTTCCAATAAATACACTTTCCCGTCTGCAGAAATATTAATCTTATCGTTCGTACTTCCATTGATATTATTCAATAAAAGTTGCAGCTTATTTTCTAACTTCAAATCCGTTTGAGAAGACCTCACTTTAGCAATAGCTTCTATAAGTTCATCTTTATCAACAGGTTTAAGTAAATAATCGATAGCAGAAACCTTTATTGCCTTTAAAGCAAATTCGTCGTGAGCAGTTGTAAATATAAGGTTGAAATTTTTAAATCTCAACTTCTCAATCATGGTAAACCCATCCATTTCTGGCATTTGAATATCTAAAAAGACCACGTCTGGTTTTGTCTCTTCAATAAGGCCAATCGCTTTGATTGGAGAGTTACATGTTGAAATATCAACGTCGTCGATATAATGATTTAATTTCCATTCCAAAGCTTCTAATGCATCATTTTCATCATCGACAAGTAAAATTCGTAGCATATTTTAGGTTTCTAGAGGTTTTTATACATTGCAATATACAATATTTACAGAATTTCGCAATGAGATCCTTCGAAATTTCAATGATTATTTTTTCCTAATTCCCTTTATCTCCCACTACAAACACCACTTATTTAACAATACTTAGGCATCTGAAATTTCACAAATCACACAAATTATTCTAATAAGATTCCCTCGCTAATACTCAAGACCCAGCACACTACAGGTTGTTAGATGATTTTACATATATTTCGAGCCAATTAATAAGGGGCTTTACAAANCAAAACCCAACAACCATTATTACACATTCAGCGACCAATCAAGCACTAAATAACGCTTTTAAATAAAAACATTCTCAGTACCAAAAAAAGCAAAAATACGACCCGTACGCAACGTTCACATACGATATCAAAAGAAAGAACCTCTAAAAAACTTGAAACCGCTAATTACGTATGGAACACCTCTTTATAATTAAAAGAATAAAGCTCTCAGCTCCGTCGCTTCTTTTGGATTTAACTTTCCTGACAAAACTAAACTTAATTGTTTCCGCTGTAAAGCACTCGTATATCGTTCTTTCTCTAGATCTGTTTCAGGTATTAGTTGAGGTACTTTTACTGGCTTCCCATTATCATCTACCGCCACAAAGGTATAAATACCCTCATTCACTTTTTCTCGTTCCCCAGTAACCATATCTTCCTTCCAAACATCTACATACACTTCCATGGACGAAGAAAACGCTCGAGAGACCTTTGCCTCCATTTGTAATATACTCCCCACAGGAACAGCCTTAGAAAACACCACATGATTTACAGACACCGTAACGCAAATATGGCGAGAATGACGGCTTGCAGCAATACTTGTAGCCCTGTCCATCCGCGCCAATAATTCGCCTCCGAATAAATTATTTAATGGATTTGTTTCCCCTGGTAAAACCGTATCTGTTAAGATTGTTAAWGATGCTTTTGCTTTTTTAGATTTCATATTTTTTTATTGAAACGCAAATATAAACGTTTAATTTAAAAGACATCAGCTAGCKTACTTTATCGCATCAGATGTGAGATGTGAGATGTGAGATGTGAGATGTGAGATGTGAGATGTGAGATGTGAGATGYGAGATGTGAGAAAATAATTTGAAATATCTATTTCACAACAAAACATTAATTATTCTTTAAATAATTAATACAACCAGTAACAAATAATCGACAACAAGCAACAAGCAACAAGCAACAAGCAACAAGCAACAAGCAACAAGCAACAAGCAACAAATACCTACTCCACCAATAACCAAGCGTCTTTTAATACTGTTTTTTGGATTTTATACAAGGCGTTTATAGCCTCTCTTCTGCTACTATAGCTCTGAATAGACACTTGCGTCAAGCCCCATTTATTCACCCCTAAAATAGTAGATTCGTAGCCTAGTTTTGTGAATTTAGCGACTAGTTTCTCTATGTTTTTAGTGTCTTTAAAAGCACCACCTACCACATGGTAATTTAAAACCTCTTTCCCAACGGTCAAGGTTAGAGAAGGCAATGGATTATCAATTACAAAAGTAGCCTCTTGAATTTTTCTAACTTCCACTTCTCGCAAATGTTTAGCTTCCGCAATTTGAGATGTGTTTTCCTGATTTTTCAAGGCATTTAAGCCTACACTTCCAACAGACAATACAATAGCAGCCGCAGCTACATATTTTAAGAATCGACCTGTTTTACGAGATTCTTGCGGAGATACAATTTCAGGATACAATGTTTTCACTTGTTGTTTATAAACCTCACGCTTAATAGCTGGAGATGCAACAGGTGTTAATCCATAAGATTGGGTCAAATAATTGMCAGACTCTAGAGGTTCAAAAACAAGCATTCCTGCTTCATTTTCTGAAAACGACCCAATTCTCTCAAGCGTTACACCCTCCTTTAAATTGGCTTTTAAGCCCCTCACCTCTTCTTGTATAAATGACAATGCATCGTCAAAAGAAAGTCCTTTTGCAGATGCCACATAATTAGCCAATAATCCGTCATTATTTTGAAGATGCTTATTAAAAGTAAGCTGCTTCGAAGGTGGATAAAACGCGTGTGTTTGCTCATTAATTCGAGCAGCAATAGTGTTGGTYACAAAACCTCCAAAATTYGGTATAATTACGCATTCRTACCTGTATAATAAATCGCTGATGTAAGTGGCTAATGTCATAAGAACAAATATAGCCAAGATACCCACCATAAAAACCAGTGTTCTACACAAGTTATTAACAATCATTTTGTATATTGATGTTCAAATTGTTAGTTTCATGAAAAGAGAAGATTTACTACATCTTTTGGCACTCCAACGTACCAAAGGCTTCGGAGATATTGTGGCAAAAAAGCTAATTGTTCATTGTGGCTCGGCAAAAGAGGTACTTGCATCCAAAAAAAGCAGCCTTCAAAAAATTAACGGAATAGGAAATCACACCATACGTTACTTACAAGACTCACAGTATTTAAAACAAGCAGAAGAAGAAATTATTTGGGCTGACAAAAATGATGTCACAATTATTTCTTATTTTGATGATGACTATCCAGAACGCCTAAAACAATGTATTGACAGCCCATTGGTTCTTTTCTCAGTAGGAAATCAACAATTAAAAGACCGCAAATGTATCAGTATTGTTGGTACTCGAAATATCACTTCTTACGGTAGAGAAATGTGCGAAGCACTAATAGATAAAATTGCTCCATACAAGCCAATAATTGTTAGCGGATTCGCTTTTGGTGTTGATATTTGTGCACAAAGAGCTGCAGTAGACAATAAGCTCCAAACGATAGGTGTATTAGCACATGGTTTTGACCAAATTTACCCTAAAATTCACAAGCAATTTATGGCTCCTATCGAAAAGAACGGTGGATTTCTGAGTGAATTCTGGAACGGAGATCAACCTTTACGGGAGCATTTTTTAAAACGCAACAGAATAATTGCGGGAATTTCACAAGCCMCTATTGTAATAGAATCTGCTTCTAAAGGAGGGTCTTTAGTAACTGCAGACATTGCCAATTCCTACAATAGGGATGTTTTCGCCTTCCCAGGTCGTACTTCTGATATCTTCAGCAAAGGATGTAACGAGTTGATAAAAAACCACAAAGCCGCTATTATTACTTCCGCCGACGACATTATTAAAACATTGAATTGGGACACACAGAAAAACAGTACTGTGATACAAAAACAACTATTTATTGAATTAAATCCAGAAGAACAAAAGCTCTACGATTTCCTGTTAAAACAAGGAAAATCCATCTTGGACCATATTGCCCTACAAAATGGATTCACCATTCAGAAAACAGTCAGTATTTTATTCAATTTAGAACTACAAAGTGTTGTAAGACCCTTACCAGGTAAACAATATGAAGCCATTTAGACGCATTACATTTTATTAATCCAATGCGCAGGATTCACCGTTTTCAATTCTTTTGAAAGCACAAACCACAAAATAGTTTTACCAGAAATCTTATCCGTATGTACGGTTCCAATAGTCTGTTTGGTTGTTAATTTATCTCCTTTTTTTACAGAAACAGTGGCTAAATTTTTATAAATAGAAATGTAATTACCATGTTGTACCAATACTGCTTTTCTATTCCCAGACATCACAAGGATTTCCAACACCGACCCTTTAAATACGGCACGTGCCTTCGCTCCTTTTGCGGTAGCTATTCGCACACCATTACTTTGGATAGTGGTAGATTTTACAACAGGATGCGGTTGTGTACCAAAACGCATGGTTAAGTAGCCTTTTATCACTGGCCAAGGCAATTTCCCTTTATTGGCGATAAACTGACTTGCTAATTTTTGATTTTCTGGCGTCAATTTAAAACCTGTACTCTTAGTTCCTTTAGCGCTCCCTTTATTAGATCTTTTAATCGCATCTCTAATAATCTTATCGATTTGGGCGGCTATCTGAGCTTGTCGCTTTTCAAAACCTCGAATTTGAGTTCTGTATTTATCTTCTTTTTGCTGTACTTTTCCAATAAGAACCTCCCGCTGTTTCTTTTGATTCTCTATTTTATGCTGCAGTGATTTCTTATCTTTTATCAGCAATTCTTTGTCCTTATTCTTATCTTTTAGCGTATCGTTTAAATGAAGTAACTTGGTTGTTTTCAAGGAAATTTCCTCGCCTTGTTTTTTACGAAAAGCAGTGTACTGTTTCATGTACTGAAAACGCTTATAACCTTGATTAAAATCATCTGAAGACAATAAAAACATCAATCTACTCTGCTGAGATTTGCTTTTATAAGATTTTACTATCATGGCCGCATAATCCTCTTTAAGGTACTTCAGCTCTTTCTCCAAAGACCTAATRTCCTTTTTATTTATAGAAATCTCATGAACAAGCGCTTTTGATTCCAAGGTGATTGTCCCGATTAATTCGTCGTGCTTTCTGATTTTAGTATTTAAATCACGGACATCGTTTAACAAATTTTTCTCCTTTCTAACATTATTTGAAAGTAAGGCGTTTATATACACRATATCTTTTTTCAACTGAACCTTTCGAGCTTCTAACACACGTCTATTAGAACGTTGTGCATGACTCACATGTACCGTCAACAAAACAACGGCAATTACCATAAAATAACGTCTTAAGCTCATTTCTTTACACTTATTTTTTTATACCCTGCTGGAATGCTAAAAGGAAATCTCAAATCCTTATTAAATTGTACCGATTTATATTCTAAATCCAACAACGTTTTTTTATTTTTTGAAAGCACNMGAWYYTNGANNYSSTGAKRRMKCYTMTSTTTNWWKTTAGSRYAAYTSANNCMACMAYTRWWWTTRCMCTAGACACCTCTTTTATTCCCTGATTCCTCAAGGTAAACGTAGTCGCATCTATATTAAAAAACAAGTCGAATACGTCTTGTTGTTTTTTCATGGACAATTTATAGCCCCCCATAAAAACACCCGAAACTAACTGATGACTCTTGAGTTCCATAATCGGTCTCCCAAGCAACACATTTTGTAGTTGATTAAAATCTAGTTGCGTTCCTAAAAAATCACTAATCAAAGAAAAATCACCTTCAAAATAAGTGCGTTTAATTTTTTCGTAAAACATCACTTTGTCCGGCGTTATTTTTAGCTTAGCCACAGGGAATCCAATTTTTTTAATACTCATCCATATCACCTTATCGGTTTCCATACGAAGGTTTAGTGTAAATCCAGCCGCTGTTTTATGATTTTTAAACTTCCCTTTAATCTTTGCTGAAATGGTCTTATAATCACTAAAAGTAGCCTTGTTATTTTTCCAAATCTTTTTGGTAGAAATCTTTTTCAATCCACTTGTGTCGTCCAACGCTTTCTTAGATTTACAACTCGTAAACGCAATCATTAAACAACATATAACTAATATTCTTTGCATTCTATTATTCCTTTTTACTAAGTTTTAAACTCTTGGCGGCAAATTTTTTCGCTTGACTGGACTGATTTAACTGTTTATAACTCAATGCTAATTCATTGTAAAACCTAGCCTCCATTTGTGGGTTCTCTATTACAAAATCCACGCCAATCATTAATGTCTCCACGGCTAAATTAAATTTTTCTAGCTTATTTAAGGCAATTCCTTTAGATAAGTATAATTGTGCCTGAGCCGGGTACAATTCTAAACCCGCAGAAGCATCATTTAACAAGTCTTTAAACAGGCCGGTTTTCTCTTCAAAAATCACCAAATACAAATACGCTTTATACCCACCATTTTGTGTCACTTCCGCTTTTAACTTCTCGAAATTCTTATCGCCTCCATTGGCCCTTATTGGTTGTTTTTCATCTTTTTTCTTTACATTACTTTTAAGTAGATACTTTTTTAACGAAGCAGTTTTAAGAGTGGCATATGCATTGTCCTCAGCCTTTTTAATCAACTTTAAGGCTTTTCCTTTCTCCTTATTTTTAATGTAGAGCAAAATCAAAGCATCCACTTGTCTGGGTGTGATTTGCAATATTTTTTCATGAACAACAATCGCATCGTCATACCTGTATTGTTTTGTATATACGGATGCCAAATGCGCCAACACAAATTCGTTRGCAGGTTGTTTTTCTAAAAAAAGCTGGGCAAAATACTCCGACTCATCATAGCCCAACAATAGCGCCTGCACCTTAGACAACTCAAACAGCGTCCCAAGATCCTGATCATCAATTTGATGTGCCTTTTCAAAACTATGCAATGCTTTTTTATAATTCCCTATCCCTTTTTCTTTCAGCCCTGTAAAAAACGACTCGTGAAACTCCATGTATTTAGGTTCTGACAAGCTTATTTGCCCATAAGAAAAAGAAAAAAACATAAGTGCACAGAAAAGAATTCCTGTAATTTTATTCCAACTCATACCAAACATTTTAACTGCAATATACAATTTAAGATCTGGACTATCAATATTTATAAATACGCCACTTAAGTCCACAATATTTAGGGCAGCGCAAGAAATCACGCACCAATATAACAATCAAAACCCACTAAATTACACCATAGTATTATTCTCGTGATTTTTAACTATTTTTGCAGCAAATTAAGCGTTGCATTTTTTGCAGCAATAAAAACCCTTGGCACATTGCCATCCGATTAAAAAAAACGAATTGTGAATTACCTTTCAGTAGAAAACATATCCAAAGCATACGGCGAGCTAAAATTATTTAGTGATATCACCTTTGGGATTAACAAAGACCAAAAGATTGCATTTATTGCTAAAAATGGCGCCGGAAAAACTTCCATGCTAAATATTATCACTGGAAAAGAAACTTCTGATAGCGGTAGAATAGTCCTTAGAAAAGGGATTAACATGGCTTATTTATCTCAAGTTGACACACTGAACGAAGAAGATACCATAGAGGAGTCTATCTTTAATTCAGACAACGAGGTATTAAAGATAATCGCTCAATACGAAAAAGCATTAGAAAACCCAGACAATGCGGATGCCTACCAAAAAGCATTTGACTTAATGGACCATCATAATGCCTGGGATTTTGAAACACAGTACAAGCAAATACTTTTTAAGTTAAAGTTAGAGGATTTCACTAAGAAAGTAGGGGAGTTATCTGGGGGACAACGCAAAAGATTAGCACTGGCTGTTTTACTAATTCACAAACCAGATATTCTTATCTTAGATGAACCTACAAATCACTTGGATTTAGAGATGATTGAATGGTTAGAGGAGTATTTTAGAAAGGAAAAGATCACCATCTTTATGGTAACGCACGACCGTTATTTCTTAGAACGTGTTTGTACGGAAATCATAGAATTGGACGACGGAAAACTATATACCTACAAAGGAAACTATTCTTATTATTTAGAGAAAAAAGACGAGCGCATCGCTGCCGAACAATCCACTGTAGCCAAGGCGAAAAATCTTTTTAAAACGGAATTGAATTGGATGCGTAGACAACCCAAAGCACGTACTACCAAATCAAAATCTAGAATTGATGATTTTTACAAAATAAAAGAAGCTGCTCACCAACGTAGAGACGAACATAAAGTGCAACTAGAAATAGAAATGCATCGTATGGGAAGTAAGATTATGGAATTGGAGAAAATTTCTAAGTCCTTTGGTGATTTAGCTATTTTAGACAAATTTGAATATGTATTCCAACGTGGGGAACGTATCGGGATTATCGGAAAAAATGGAACTGGAAAATCTTCTTTCTTAAACATGCTTACCGGAGACCTTCCATTGGATTCAGGGAAGGTAGTGATCGGAGAAACCATAAAAATAGGTTATTACACCCAAGACGGGATAAAAGTAAAACCAGGACAAAAAGTAATTGAAGTTATMMGAGAATTTGGAGARTACATTCCATTRACCAAAGGACGTAAAATATCCGCTGCTCAGTTGTTAGAACGCTTCTTGTTCAGTCGAAAAAGACAATATGATTTTGTAGAAAAATTAAGTGGAGGAGAACGCAAACGTTTATACTTGTGTACGGTGTTGATTCAGAATCCAAATTTCTTGATTTTGGATGAACCTACAAATGACTTGGACATCGTTACTTTGAACGTGCTAGAGAACTTTTTACTTGATTTCCCAGGCTGTTTATTAGTGGTATCCCACGATAGATATTTTATGGATAAAATTGTAGATCACCTGTTTGTATTTAGAGGTGATGCTGTAGTGGATGATTTCCCAGGGAATTACTCCGATTACAGAACCTACGAGGATTCTAAGGACGTGAAACAAATAGAGGTAACAGGAAAAAAGAAACTCCAAACCTCTACACTTTCAGCTCCTGCTCAAAAGGGAAGCTTAAGCTATAAAGAAAAGACAGAATTTGCCAATATAGAAAGTGATATCACCAAATTAAACAAGGAAAAAGACAGTATTGAAGCTGAGTTTTCATCAGGAAACGTAGCAGGAGATGCAGTTAACGAGTTATCACAAAAACTACAGGCAATTATCAAACAAATAGATGATAAGGAAGAGCGTTGGTTCGAATTATCGGCAAAGTTGGAAGGAGAGTAGTATTTAATAATACCATATAGGATATTTAGTTGTTCTCGTTTTTTAACGGGAACAACTTTTTTTTGCGGTACTATTGAGATTTGAGAGTTATTGTTTCAGCCAATAAGGATACGAATGTTTAACTGGAAAGTTCTTACACTGGATTAACATCTTCATGGCACCGAAGGAAATATGTCCGACGTTTACGAACATTAAATTATATATGATCATGCACTTAACCAACAACTAGCAACCAGCAACCAACAACCCAATTTATTATTTCAACTCCCGAATATCAGCGGCCATAATCCAGCCTGTTTTACCGTCGGCTAATTTTATTTTTTTCCAGTCATCTACGGCGTCAAGGACAATTACTTTAGTTCCTTCGTGTAGTTCGAATACCTCATCTCCACTGTAGGCAGGTGCGTTTTTTACTTCTGTTTTTACAGCAAACACAATGGCAACTCTATTATYCTTTAGTACGCCAAAATTATGAAAGGCAAAAAACACGGTAATAACCAATACAATCACCGACAAGATGGTTAAATTAAATAGTAAGAGCTTCCTTCTGCTAGATACAGCAAAGTGATACCACAAAAACCAAATAGCCGCTAAAAAGGCCATTAAAACAGCAATATACGCCCATGTATTATAGGAGAATTTCATGATAACAGCTTGGGTGAAACTTTGTAAAAAAGTAGTCGGTAATACTTTAATAGCATCAATAGTCATACGTTTGGCAAAAGTCAAGTTATTTTGCGCATCAGCATGCAGAGGGTTTAGCAATAATGCTTTTTCAAAATTATAAATAGCGGGTGCTATCTTATTCATTTTATAATAGGCGTTCCCTAAATTAAAATACAAATCGTCAGAGGCCACTCCTTTAGCTTCGATGGATTTATATAGATCAACAGCTTTTGAATACGCCCCTTCTTTATACAATTCATTTGCTTCTAAAAACAATGCATCTGTTTGTTGCGCGAAACCCATCGCGAAAGAAAACAACAGTAAAAAAATAATTTTTTTCATCCTTTTATATTCAATAAACACTTTAAGTTAGCAATACTAACTCTTGTATTTGCCCTAACTTATATTTTTTTATCTAGTTTTACTAGTATTTGCTTTGCACGTTCAAACTCTTCTTGCATTTCCACATTGGTTGCTGGAGAGTATCTTGCATAATCACAATCATTTAACACGGCTATAAACTCTTTAATCACCACATCATCTACCTGCTTTTCTTTTAATATTTCGGTAATCCTGTCTTTACTAATATCACTTGTTTCTATATACAGCTTAGCTTTTAAGAAATTATGCAAGGCTTTTTCCAAGGCGATATAAAACGGTTCCTTATTACCAAGCTCTTTTTTAGCTTTAGACAAATACTTACGTGCCAATCTATCCGCTTTTCTAATTTTATTCCCAAACACATCCGCCGTACGTTCTGCACGTTTTTTCCCTAAGAACACCCCTATTGGAATGGCAAGAAATGGTAAAAATAGTAAGAGATAAAACAGGTTCGATTTAAAGAAATCTTCCGTAGCTATCGGCTCAAACGTACTACTAGTTGCAATGTATTTAAAATCGTTTCCATTCAATGCAACCGGCATTTTATTGGCAGCAACCGTATCTTCCACAGAACTAGGCAATGGCTTCCCTTCGGTAACCTCTATAAAGATAGGCGTAGATTTAATGGTAGCATATTTTTTATCCTTTACACTAAAATACGAAAAGCTAACCGCTGGTATTTTATATTTCCCTTTGTATTCTGGAACCACGGTATAAGTATCGGAAATTCCTCCGCGTAAACCGCCCAGGGCAGTACTCACCTGTTCCTTGTGTTCTGGTGTATAAACCTCCAATTCTGAAGGTGCTATAATTTTAGGAATCTCAAATAGTTTTAAATTCCCAGTCCCTTTTACTTGCACTTTTATTTGGGCCGTTTCATTGGCCTTTAACACATTTCTATTCGCCACTACGCTAAAGGTGAAATCCCCTACAGCACCAGTAAAATCGAGAGGTTTCCCTAGGTCAGGTAAGGTTTGCACAAAAATACTTCTTTTAGGAGAAGCTGCGGAATAGCTAATATTACGTGTAATCGCATTCCCAAAAAAGTCACCTCTTCCTGTAGGAATCCCTACATTAAAGTCCATTTTGATTGGGTCTATACTTAATTTTCCTGATTTCTGAGGTATTAGGATAGCCCGTTTTAGTACAATATATCTATAGGTATTATCTCCATTATACGTCCCTTTCTTCACCTTAATAGCTCCTACATTAATATCCTGATTCCAGAAACCATTGTATTGAGGGTTCTCACTAGTTCGCCAATCGTGGACACTAATATTTTCACTCACAAACAACTTGTAAACTACGTATATTCCTTCCCCTACAAAAGGTTTTGTATTGGAAATCTCTGCCACTAGATGAATCCCTTCTTGGGCAGCATACATCGGGTCGTTCGGGTCTTTGGCTATCGTTACACTATTGGTTACATTTATTTGTACCGTGTTAGATTTTACCACTTTCCCCTTGTACTCCACTGTAGCAGCCTCAATTGTAAACGTCCCAACGCTTTTTGGCTGAATAATATAAACATATGACAAGGCATAAGACACTTTTCCGTTGATCCAAGATTGGTTCACGGACTGACTTGGCCCACCCACAATCTTAAAATTAACAAAACTAGGCGGCGCAAAATTATCCGAACCTTGTTTGTTAATGGAAAACTCAATTTTTAAGCGTTGATTTAACCCTAATTTACTTTTACTCACAACTGTTTTAAACTCAATTTGAGCACATAACAACTGCACTGAGAGCAGTAAGAATCCTAATATGTAACCGTGTTTCATCTTCATTTTAAAAAAGGCTAATTTACCAATCTTTTTGTTGTTTTACTTTTCTTCCTCTCGCTTTTTTAGCATTTAGTTTTTTCTGTGTTTTATTCTCTTCATTATTCATGGCTTCTAGCAATTGTTTCATTTGCTCAGGAGAGAGTTGACTCGGACGTTTTTGAGGTTTTTGTTGGTCCTTATCCTTGTCTTTATCTTTAGGCTTGTCCTTCTTTTCATCATCGCCTTTATCATCTTTTTTCTTGTCTTCGTCCTTTTTATCGTCCTTGTTCTTATCGTCCTTATCGCCGTCTTTATCCTTTTTCTTATCCTTGTTGTCCTTATCTTTATCTTTATTCTTGTCGTCTTTTTTATCGTCTTTCTTTTTATCGTCCTTTTTCTGTTGCTCTTTTTGTTTCTCTTGAGCCAAGGCTAAATTATAGCGTGTTTCATCATCTTTTGGATTGTTGCGCATCGCTTTTTTATAGGCATCTACTGCAGGACCGTACTGTTTTTCGTTCATCAAGGAATTCCCTAAATTATGATAAGCCTCCGCTTTTGCATCCTTAGACTTTAAGGTCTTTTCCAATTCCACAAACTGCTTAATCGCTTCTTTGTTTCGATTTTGCTGATATACAGAATTCCCAAGATTATAAGCTGCTTTTTTACTTTCAGGAGCTTTTTCTAATGCTTTCTTAAAAGCCACCTCAGCATCGGCATAACTAGCCGCATTGTATAATTTATTTCCCTGTCTGATATGCTCACGCGCTTGGCGCTGTAGCTTATCGTCCTCTTTTTTCTCTTGAGAGAATAGGCTGAAAGGGATGCACAGTATGATGATTAAATACTTCATATTATTTTTTTTGATTGAACAGATTCAAACGTTGAATCCAGCCTGTTTTTTTATCTAATAAAAACACATCCAAGAACAAGAACAACAAGCCAAAGCCAATAAACCATTGGAACTGGTCCTTATAATCCGAAAACTGCTTGCTTTCAAACTCGTTCTTTTCTGCATGAATTAGTATCTCAGAAATAGTCTCTACAGTCTCGTTGGTTTTATTACCATCAATATATATTCCGTTTCCTTCACGGGCTATTTCCTTTAATAAATCAGCTTGTAATTTGGTGATAACGGTTTCACCTTTCCTGTCTTTTTTATAGCCCACTAACACACCGTTTCTTTTTATAGGAATAGGCCCTCCTTTAGCCAATCCCACTCCAACAGTGTAGGTTTTAATCCCTTCCTTCACCGCTTTTGCAGTAATATCTACCGAGTTCTCTTGATGGTCTTCCCCATCAGAAATCACAAACAAAAATCGGTTTGTTTGCTCGTCATTATCAAAATAAGTAATTCCTAAATCTATGGCTTCACTAATCGCCGTTCCTTGACTAGACACCATGTCTGGATTGGCATTTTTCAAAAACATTTTCGCCGCTGCATGGTCTGTAGTAATCGGCAATAAAGGATAAGCATTTCCTGCGTAGATAATAATCCCTACTCGGTCGCTCCCCAACTTATCGATTACTTTATTTAAAATTTGCTTGGCTTTCTCCAACCTACTCGGCGCAATATCTTCCGCCAACATACTCTTAGAAACATCCAATGCAAATACAATATCCACTCCTTCTCGCTTAATGGTTTCCAATTTGGTTCCCATTTTAGGATTGGCCAATGAAATAATTAGCAAGGTCAAACCTAGACAGATAAAACCAATTTTTAACATGGACTTAAAAGTAGATTTCCCTGGACTTAGTCTTGCCAACAAATCAGTATCAGCAAACTTTTTTTGAGTGGATTTTTTCCACCAATACACTAACAAATACCCCACAAATACAATGGGAACTATGAGTAGATATATAAAATATGATTTTTCTTCTATTTGGTACATTCTGTCGGCTTAAATTAATTTTAAATAAAACTACGAAACACAGTAAAACGCAATAACAATTCAAGCAATACAAAGCCCAAGGCTAGCATGACTAATAAACGATACTGCTCCGTATAATTGTAATATTTAAATTCTTCTATTTCTGTTTTCTCCAACTTATTTATTTCGTCATAAATCTGCTGTAACTTACTATTATTATTGGCTCTAAAATATTTACCTCCAGTTTCTTTAGCAATGTATTTTAGTAATTTTTCATCAATTTCCACAGGTGCATTTCTAAACAGCAACTTTCCTGTTTGCGGGTCTTTTGCATAAGGAAAAGGAGCATTTCCATTGGTTCCCAAACCAATTGTATAGACTTTAATATCTAAGCCAATTGCCAATTCGGTAGCCGTTTTAGGATCAACAAACCCTGTATTATTCACCCCATCAGTTAGCAAAATAATCACCTTACTCTTCGCCTTACTCCCTTTTAAACGATTCACGGCAGAACCCAAGCCCATTCCTATAGCGGTTCCACCTTCAAGTTGTCCCCATTTAATTTCGGAAATGGTTCTACGTACAATGCGTTTATCACTTGTAATAGGTGTTTGGGTAAAACTTTCTCCGGCATATACCACAATCCCAATACGATCGTTGGGACGTTGTTTTACAAAATTAGTTGCTACTTTTTTAAGCGCTTCTAACCTATTTGGCTTTAAATCACGTGCTAGCATACTTGCCGACACATCAATGGCCATCACAATATCTATTCCTTTATTGGTTTTTGTTTTTGTACTTACCGCAACATTTCTAGGTCTAGCCAATGCCACAATTAACAGGGCAATTGCCGCCAATCGCAACACATATAATAAGGGTTTTAAGCGCGACCAAATGGACGGCTCTACACGAAATCCACTCGTATGAGGCATTGTTAAGGTAGCCGCATTATCCTTGCGGGTTATAAATTGCCAAATAGCCATCAACGGAACACCTATTAACAACCATAAAAATTGCGGATTTAAAAATTCAAAATTCTCGAACATYACTTATGGGTTTATTTTAATAGAAGTTAAAATTCTCTGGGTAATAGCGTTTGCATTTTCATCCCCTTTTAACTGACTTATAATTATCTGACGCATTCCTTTAGGCGTTGCAAAAATCAATAAGGTTACTTTATTTTCTGCCGTATCATTATTATAATAGCCGATGGCTTTTCTTCCTTCCACCCCGTTATTATAAACAGTCTCTTGGGTAACCCCATAAAACTCATAGCCCGTAGTAGCACGAATCTGAGCCAAAGCACCATCTACGCTGTTGTCCAAATCAAAGTCATTTACYTCCTTTACAAAGCTGGTAGAATTTACAGCCACRTAAAAAYTGGAAATTAAATTACCATGGGCATACACCGTCATGTCTCTTATCACACTTTCYAATTGTTCTGGYACTTGAATRGTCTCCGCACGTAACATTTCCGGTGTGGAAATAGTCACCGCTGGATAGCCATAGGTGGACGTGTGCCATTGCTTGGTATTGAGTTCAGAAGTAGTTTTTCCTGTGACATTATTTTTAATATACTGATAGCCTACATAGCCACCTGAAAAGAGTCCAATTACTAGTAAGCCTCCTAAAATAACCAACCCGATTACTGTAAAATTAGTGCGCTTTTTAGCCACTTCTTGCTGGGCAATTAACTGTGCGTTTTCCGAAGGATCTTCCGTTTTTGTCACCGCTTCTTTTGTATCTACCAAAACGGTTTCTATCACTTTTCTATCCGACTGAATAATGCCCATCTCAGGAGAACTCTTCGCAAATTTCACTAAATCTGCCGTTTGCAACACGCCTTTTAATTGAAGAATCGTCTCTTTGGAAATTCCTAAATCACTGCTCTCATTAAAATCCGTCATGGTTTCCACCAATTCGTCCGTGGTTAATTCCAAGGCAGGAATATGTACATCCTTTTCCAAATAGGTTCTAACAATATCGGTTAGTTCGCTGTAATACCTTTTAATTTTATGTTGTTTCAGTAAATCCTTTTCATCCAATTCCTTCAAACGTTGCATGGCTACCTGAATGGCAGGAATTTCAACTTTAATGCGCTGTAGCTTTTTACTTCTCAGCTTATAAATCAATATAAATACCGCTATAATTAACAGGATTAGCACGGTGATAAAAATGAGTAGGTTGACCCATGAATCAAAGAAGTTCAATAAATAATCCTTCAAAGAAAATTCCTCTCCACGAATCGCCTTAATAGGAAACATCGGTTGGTTTACCGTATCCAAGGGCACTGTTGACACGTTTATACGTAGGCTATCGGTAAAAAACCGTTTGTTGTTAATCAGTATTTCTTGACTAGGAATCAAATAACTTCCACTATCAAAACTTGTAAGAATGTATTTTTTTTCTAGTCGATTTTTTAAGGTATCCACCGCTAAGGATTCTACCAGTTCCACTTTGTGTAAGCTGTCCGGAACAAATTTTGGGAACACTACATTTTCAATAGCATTCACTTTGATTTTATACAATACCTGTTCACCAATACGAATTTGCGTTGTATCGGCCTGAATACTCACCTGCTGTGCAGAGAGTCCCAAGGTAAAAATCAATAAAAAATAATGTAAATATKTTTTCATTTAACGTGCTCCTTTATGTTTAAAATAACCCAATAATTTTTTTACATAGCTTTCATCTATCCGAGTACTAATTGTACCTGAACCACTATGACTAAAGGACTTTTCAAAATAATCTACTGTTTTTAAATAATGTGCTTTGTACTGATTCCTGATACTTTTTGAGGCTGTATTCACCAAGATAGTTTCGTTGGTTTCTGCATCCAATATAGGCACCATTCCTAAGTTCGGGATGGAAGCATCGTGCTTGTCATAAATTCGAATTCCGGTAACATCGTGTTTTCTACCCGCTATCTTAAGCGTATGCTCGTAATTAGCGTCCATAAAATCGGACAATACAAATACAATGGCACGTTTTTTTATCACATTGGACAAATATTTAAGCGCTCCATTAATATCAGTTTTTTTACTTTTAGGATGATATTCTATCAGTTCTCTAATAATGCGCAATACGTGACTTCTCCCTTTCTTAGGAGGAATAAAGAGTTCAATTTCATCTGAAAATAAAATCAAACCAACTTTATCATTATTCTGTGTTGCAGAAAAAGCCAAGGTAGCTCCTATCTCCGTTGCGGTATCACGTTTAAATTGCCCGTTAGTACCAAAGGATTCCGAACCACTCACATCCACCATTAACATCATGGTAAGTTCGCGTTCTTCCTCAAAAACTTTGATATAAGGCTCGTTATAACGTGCGGTTACATTCCAGTCGATAGCGCGAATATCATCGCCATATTGATACTGTCGCACCTCGGAAAACGTCATCCCTCTCCCTTTAAAGGAACTGTGGTACTCCCCAGAAAATATATGATTTGACAAACGTCGCGTCTTAATTTCTATTTTTCGAACCTTTTTTAATAACTCTTTCGTATCCATCTTTAGGTCCTCTTAATTTTTAGGTAAATAATTGCTGTAATCCTCCATATTTACCGTTGGTTCACTTACTTTTTCCTGAACAAAATCATCTTGCTCTTTCAAAGGTCTTCCTATAACAAGGGTGTCTTTTTCCAACTTTACACGCTTAGATAAATTGGGATGATAGGCTAATTTTTCTGACAGCCATACCCAAAATCCAGTTTCCGTATATTGTTGTTTATAAAACGCTACTGCATTCATTTTTTTTGCCAATTTAGGCCCTGCTGCCAAGACTAATATTCCTTGTTCCGCTCCTTTTTGATTTAAGCTATACCCAATGTTATCACAGGTATATTCACAGGCTCTTGAATAGGCTTGTGCTAAAAAAGGCACTAGCTGAGCTGGAAATGTCATTAGTTTTTTATTAATATGATTTCTTTTGATATGCCCCAATTCATGGCCAATTACAAATTCCACCACATCACGTCCTTTATCATAAGAAACCTCCACCAATTCACTGTATAATACAACATAGTTAAAACCTAAAAAACTCGTTGCAAATGCATTGAGTAAGCCTCCCGATTCCATGATATACACTTTAGGAATAGTTTGGAGACCTAAAGTTGCCGATTGCCTGACAACTACCTTGTAAATATCAGGAAATTGCTGTTCCGACACACGGACACCATTTCCTTTTACATAGCCAATTAACAAGCCTTGGCCTACTAAAAGAAACAAGGCCAATGGCAATAGAATAGGCAACAAAAACACCATCGGTACTACCAAAAGTACCGTTACTATTATCATCAGAATGAAATACGTTTTTTCTTTTTTATCTACGTTAATTTCTATCATATATTAAGGCACTTCTATTTCGTTTATAATTTTATTGATGATATCTTCCGAAGTCACATTTTCTGCTTCTGCCTCGTAGGTCAATCCAATACGATGGCGTAATACATCGTGCACTACAGCACGTACATCCTCAGGAATCACATACCCACGACGCCTGATAAATGCATAACATTTAGCCGCCATTGCTAAGTTGATACTTCCCCTTGGTGATGCACCAAAGCTTATCAACCCTGTCAACTCGTCCAATTTATAATTAGATGGATAACGTGTGGCAAAAACAATGTCCAAAATATATTTTTCAATCTTCTCGTCCATATACACATCTTTTACAGCTTCACGAGCACGTAAAATTTGTTCTACACTTACTACAGGATTAATTTTCTCGTAAGTACCTTTTAAATTCGCACGCATAATTAACTGCTCCTCTTCCATTTTAGGATAGTCAATAATTGTTTTTAGCATAAACCTATCCACTTGCGCTTCGGGTAAAGGATATGTTCCTTCCTGCTCTATTGGATTCTGTGTAGCCATAACTAAAAATGGCGCATCCAATTTAAAGGTGGTATCACCAATAGTTACTTGGCGTTCCTGCATGGCTTCCAACAATGCCGATTGCACTTTTGCAGGCGCACGGTTTATCTCATCTGCCAATACAAAGTTAGCGAAGATGGGTCCTTTTTTAATAGAAAACTCATTGTCCTTAATATTGTATATCATAGTACCTACGATATCTGCAGGCAATAAATCCGGTGTAAACTGAATACGACTAAAAGAAGCATCCACGGCTTTAGACAAGGTGTTAATTACCAATGTTTTTGCCAGTCCAGGTACACCTTCTAACAATATATGCCCATTTCCAAGCAACCCAATCAACAATCTTTCGACCATGTGTTTTTGCCCTACAATCACTTTATTGATTTCCATGGTCAACAAATCTATAAAGGCACTTTCCTTTTCTATTTTTTCGTTGATGGCTCTAATATCAATAGCCGGTTTGTTTTCTTCAGTCATCTATCTTAATATTTATTGTGTGAATGTACCACGCTTTATTTAGACATGCAAATACCTACTTTTTTTTTGTTTTTCTAGTTAAAAATTGGTTAAAAACTAGGCTTTCAGTAGCTATTTAACGCATTATTTACATTTATCATCCCTAATAAACACCCCGAAATTTATAAAAATGTGGAAAAGCACAYATCCTCTTGAATTTATATTATCTATATTTGGAATTACTAAAAACTAACATTATGACAAACAAATCAACTTTTTATTCATTTATCACGCTGTTATTTTTACTAACACCGATGATATCACAAGCGCAAAAYACTGCGTCAGGAAAAGTGACATCCTCCTCAGGAGAAGGTATTCCTTTTGCCACAATTATAGAAAYYGGAACCACCAATGGAACCACTTCTGATGCAGACGGAAACTTTAATTTGAACATTTCTAAGTTACCAACAAGCCTTCAAGCCTCCTTTATTGGCTTTAAGAGTAAAACGGTCAACATTAATTCTGGAACAAATATTTCCATCGTCTTACAAGAAGACAATGTAAGTTTAGAAGAAGTAATAATTACAGGAAACAGGGCTAAACCGAGAACTATTTTAGACTCACCTGTTCCCGTAGACAATGTAGGGGTGCAAGAGCTAAAATCAAGTGGACAAACAAGTATTGATCATATGCTAACTTATAAGATTCCTTCTTATAATTCTACACAACAAACTATTTCAGATGCCACGGCACATTTTGACCCAGCAGACCTGAGAGGATTAGGCCCGAGTAGAACGCTGGTTTTAATCAACGGAAAAAGAAAAAACCAAAGTGCGTTAGTTTACGTAAATGATACACCTGGAAAAGGAGAAGTAGGTACTGATATGAAAAGTATTCCAACAGCTGCCATAGAACGCGTGGAAGTTTTGAGAGATGGAGCATCCGCACAATATGGATCAGACGCCATTGCAGGAGTGGTTAATATCATATTAAAGAAAAACGTAAGCTATTCCACCGTATCCGTAACATCAGGAGTCACCACAGAAGGAGATGGATTTAATATCGGTGCCGATTTAAATACTACTTTAACCGTAGGAGAAAGAGGCTTTATCAATGTAACACTTTCATATTATAGACAAGAAGAGACCAATAGAGCGGGAGAACCAGGTAAGGACGATTTATTTGGTGTAGACGGCAGCAACCCATGGATCCAAGCCAACCCAGRTTTAGGAATGACAGTGGGACAACCAAAATTAGAAAAAGGAGAGATTTTTTACAATGCTTCATTTGACTCCGCTAATAATGACAAYGAATTTTACACTTTTGGTGGATTGAACGTTCGTAAAGGGACGAGTTATGCATTATACCGTACCCCTTATTGGGTAGGAGATCCACATAATTTATTACATAAAGCAGGGACGGAATACCAAGGTTTCCAACCCACTTTTGAAACCAGTATTCAAGACTTTTTTAATAGTGTTGGTTATAAATTTGACCTGTTAGGCTTTAAAGCAGACTTGAGCGGAACTTTTGGATTGAACAACGTAAACTACACCATTAGCAATACAATAAATGTAGATTTAGGAGCCACTAGCCCCACCTCTTTTTATGCAGGAGGCTATCAATTTAATAGTTTGGTAGGGAATTTTGATTTGGTACGTTCTTTTGGGGATATTAGTATTGCCATGGGAATTGAAGCGAGAAAAGAAACGTTTAAAGCATCGGCAGGAGATGAAGCTTCTTATTTTGGTGGAGGAGCACAATCGTTCCCTGGAATTCAACCTTCAAACGAAGTGGACGAATCAAGAAACAACGTTGGCGCCTATGTAAATGTAGATTACGACATTACAAAGGAATTTTTAATAGGAGGAGCGTATAGATATGAGGATTATTCCGATTTTGGTGGTAACTCCTCTTGGAAAGTAAATGGACGCTATAAACTAGGAAAAAAAGGAGTTATAAGAGCTTCCTACAGCACTGGTTTTAGAGCTCCGAGTTTACATCAGATTTACTTAAGTAACATTCAAACACTGGTATCTGGAGGAACAATTTCCAACCAAGGAACCTTCAACAATCACAATCCAATTATACGCGATCAATTAGGAGTACCACAACTACATGCCGAAACTTCTAAAAACATAAGTGCAGGTATTACTCTTAAGCCGCTAAAGAACCTAACCATTTCTACAGATTTCTACAACGTAAAAGTAGCCGACCGTGTGTTGTTTACGAGTTCMGTTGCAGGTGACAGTGATGATAGCAGCATTAATCCCGTAGAACAAATCCTACTAGACAACAACATCACTAGTATGAAATTCTTTATAAATGCAGTAAATACAAATACAAAAGGGGTAGATTTAGTAGTGAGTTACAACAAAATAGAACTAGGAAAAGGTACCTTAGGAATGACATTGAGTGCTAACTGGAACGAGACCAAAATAGACGGAAAAATTAAAACTCCAGACATTTTAGCAGCGAATGGCTATGATATTTTTGACCGTAAAGAACAGTCTAGAATTACTTCCGCAAGACCCAAAACTAAAGTATTATTTGGTTTGAATTACAAATTAGAAAAACTAAACATCAATTTAAATAACACCTATTTTGGAGAAGTAGCATGGGCACATGTGAATAACGGTTTGAATGGAGCACCCTTAGGACCAGGAGGAGCKTTACTACCAACTGAAGACAGTGCTTACGACCAAACGTTTGCAGGAAAAGTGATTACGGATTTAAACTTCGGTTATAAGTTTACAAAAAAACTATCCGGAACCCTGACGGTAAACAACTTGCTAAATGTGTATCCAGACGTTATAGACACCAAAGGTGATTTTGTAACTGACTTAGGAGGGCGTTTTAAATACCCTTGGGAAGTGRATCAATTTGGATTTAATGGAACCATCATAAAAGCAGGATTAYCTTRNGRWWKTKAAKCAAWYTRNATYAANAYKSAACMWTMAYARARGSMGKWYTGTMNTTAYNAWYWYYWWGCWGYANAMCWATAAAAGAGGGCGTCCATCGTCCTCTTTTCCCTTTAATTCAAGMCATGTCTCTTATGCCATTCCGTAGATATCAACCCTCAATAACACAGTCAATATCTATTGCTTATTAACTAAAATAAATACGATTGCTCCCAAATAGACACACGACAACCTATTATAGATTGCTTAATAAGTAATTCAGCACATTTTTTAATCATCCAACACAAGTAAAATCCACTACCCTATAAATGAAATAAGACATTAGAGCTAGTAAGCAACGTGGAATAGCAATTCATAAGCACTAAAAAACACAGTGGATTTTTCGAATGAACCGATAAGAATCATTCAGCCCATAAAAATAAACCTTTTATGATACGTTTCATTCATAAAACCATGCCGAACACCAACAATATCATAAACAAACGTTCAGCTTACATTTAAAACAATATATTGGAACACCAAACTAAAACTAACATGACCATTTCAAAACTAACACGATCTATTCTAATCTTGGGAATCCTTTTGACCATCAATCAATCGTATTCACAAGAATTGATTTCAGGAAAAATTATTGATATTACAGGGAAACAAATAACCTTTGCCTCTATTATCGAAGACAATACATCATTTGGAACCACCACCAATGAGAAAGGAGAATTTACATTAAACATCAATAAATACCCAACTAAGGTGACAATTTCTTCTCCAAACCATACACAAAAAACAATAACCCTTAATCGCAAACGTAGAATAACGGTTGTATTACGAGAAGAAACCCGTAAAGTTACAAGCACAGATTAACCAGGAAGCCCACAAGTTCAATTCCAGACTGATAAGAATATTAGCCCCTAAATAACTATATTTTCTACGCGTATTCACTTTTTAAAACTCACTCCAATATTACATAAATGGTGTGTTTTTACTTAGGTAGCAGTCTGCGGAAAAATTTCAAGTTTACCCCCTGCAAGCATACACCAAACACGTATAAAAATAGGTATACGCAAGAAGGTTTATTTAAATATAATTTCAGCAACAGTTTTACTGCCTTCAATTAAACCTCTCTGTAGTGGTTTAATTGAAGGCAGTAAAAAAAAGGGTTTGCCATACCCATGTCAGACACAAGCATTGACTTCTAAACGAAAAAAAAAACGGTTATCCTACAAGCGGAAAACACCACTACTTAGAACTCATACAGAAGAGAAAAACGCCAAAATCCTCAGATTATTAACAAATTCGACGGCATTGCAACAGCCTCTAATTTTACGATTTAATTTGGTCTTCCTCTTTCATTAACTTCATTTCACCGTCTTCTAAAACGGCATAGGTAAAATGAGAAACCCAATCACCCAAATTTATATATTTTGCTCCTTTACCCACATCTATTACCATAGGTAAATGACGGTGTCCAAACACAAAATAATCGGTATGTTTCAAGGTAAGTTTACGTTTCACATATTGCACCAACCATTCGTTTTCTTCTCCTAAGAACACCACATCATCACTCCCAGAAATTAATTTATTTTTAACAGACATATATTGGGCCAATCGCATTCCAATATCTGGATGTAGCCAACGGTACAACCATTTAGCAAACGGATTGGTAAATACTTTTTTCATTCGTTTATAGCCTTTATCCATAGGYCCAAGACCATCKCCATGCCCTACTAAAAAAGTTTTTCCATGAAAGGTAAATTCTTGTGGTTTATAAAAAACAGGRATATTTAATTCTTTTTCAAAATAATCGTCCATCCACAGATCGTGATTTCCTGCAAAAAAGTACACAGGAATCCCACTATCTCTAATTTCTGCCAATTTACCTAGTACCCTCACAAACCCTTTAGGAACTACGGTTTTATATTCAAACCAAAAATCAAATAAATCGCCCAAGATAAAAATAGCCTCTGCATCGTTTTTTACACGATCCAGCCACTGTACAAACTTCACCTCTCTAGGTCTACTCAATTCGGGTGTTGGTGCTCCCARATGTTGATCGGAAGCAAAATATATTTTAGTTTCTCTACTCAAAATAATTCTTTAATAAAAAACAAAATTACTACAATTAGTTTTGTGCATCTAATTCCATTACCTTTTTAATCATCAGGTCTTCTTTTCTGATGATGGTATAATAACCTAAATCATCAAATAACTGTTGTGCAACTAAGGCTCTGAGATATAATTTCAATTCTTTCTTAGCATTTGGGCTAGGTGGTATTTCCTGGTCCAAAGAAGACAAAAACGCGTTCATAATCTTATCATTTTTATCAAAATTAATCACAAAATCGTCTAGTTGCCATTTTTTCAAAGGTCCTCTATGATTATCTACATATTTAAACACCCAATTATTTAAGTCTAAAAACAAGCGATTACTCAAACTTAGTCTGGTATCTATTCCTACAAAAACATCCGGAATAATACCTCCACCTCCATACACAACTTTACCTTTAGGAGTTACAAATTTCAAGGAATCTACCACTTTTATGCTGTCCTTAGAAACTAGTTCTCCAGATTTCATACGTTCGGTAAAACTGTGATAGTATTTTTCGTTATCATTCTTTGAATAAGGTCTTTGAATGGACCTCCCTGTAGGCGTATAATACCTAGAAGTTGTTAATCTTACTGCAGACCCATCTCCTAAATCCATTTCCTGTTGTACCAATCCTTTCCCAAAAGAACGACGTCCTACAATAGTTCCTTTATCGTTGTCTTGCAATGCTCCTGCTACAATTTCACTTGCAGAAGCAGAATTTTCGTTTATCAACACATATAAATTACCGGTTTCAAACCCACCTTTCTCTGTAGCAAAAGATTCGTGTATTGCACCATTCTTACTTTTGGTAAAAACGATTAATTTATCATCCTCCAAAAATTCGTCGACAATACTATTGGCAACTCCCATAAAACCACCTGGATTGTTCCTTAAATCCAACACTAATGTTTTCATGCCACGGGCTTGTAATTCCGTCAATGCCACCTTAAATTCATCATAGGTAGTACGAGCAAAACGTTCTATGTAAATATAACCAACATGATCATCCATCATATGGTATCCCGAAACGCTTGCTATCGCAATTTTACCTCGTTTTAAGTCGATAGAAAGCACAGAATCCAAACTTCGTCTATAAATACTTAGTTTAATTTTAGAACGTGCACTTCCTTTTAAAAAGCCCATTATTTTGGCCGATGAGTAGTCATGTCCAAACAAGGTATCGTTATTCGCTATTAAAATACGGTCCCCCGCTTCAATACCCGCTTTCTCACTCGGTCCATTAGGCATTACCTTAGTAATGGTTACGGTATCCTGATGCATTAAAAACTGGACACCTATACCGTCAAATTTTCCCTGCATTGTTTCCGTTACTCGCTGTAACCTATCTCTGGGAATATACACGGAATGCGGATCTAGTTTTTTAAGCATCTGAGTGATAGCACCATCTAGGAGAATATCTACATCCACTTCGTCCACATAGTCATATTCTATATAATCCATCAGACGTTTCATCTTAAGCTCACTTGCTGACCCACGAAACACAACGGTGCCTTTCTCGTAGTTTAATACATTTCCCAACACCATTCCTACCACAACCGCAATGGCTACAATAATAGGTAAGTTTTTCACTTTGCTATTCATTATAATTCTTTAAGATGTACAATTTCTACTCCGGCAGACAGTAAAAAGTCTACCCCTGACGTATCTTTATAGGCTGTTTGATATACCACCCGTTTAATTCCTGCTTGATGGATTAATTTACTACATTCTTTACAAGGTGAAAGTGTAATATAAAGCGTAGCCCCCTTACTAGATTGAGCAGAACTCGCTACTTTTAATATAGCATTAGCCTCTGCATGCAAAACATACCATTGGGTTACATCATTTTCATCCTCACAACAATTATCAAATCCTGTAGGAGCACCATTAAAACCATCAGAAATAATCATGCGGTCTTTTACAATTAAAGCCCCCACTTTTTTACGTTCACAATGTGATAATTTTGCCCATTCATGCGCCATTCTCATGTACGCTCGGTCATATTTTAGTTTTTTTTCCTCCATAAAATAAATGCTACGCACGAAAATAAGGAGAATTAAGAAAAGGAAAGTTAAATTTTTACCAAAATTTTGAATTAAGTAACATTGGGATAACTAAACCCACTACAATAGCAGAACTCACAAGCACCCAATCGCGCTTTGAAAATCGAAATAATGAGCAAAACACAAATCCTAAAAGGAGAATAATAAATGTAACAATTAACTGGGCACATTCTATCCCTAAGGCAAATTCCACCAAAGGTAACAGTACATCATCATCCTTACCAATCAGCATTTTAAAAYYKCTAKWMMRSCYKRMWMYRTRGNTARSWCCRRRWNAMSWMKKYTMWAWWCAARNTNATKTKNTAAMSNARARTWWCGWGNTTGAKTTWNNGANGGTTANNATAKWRAASRAYRMMKTAWNTWWMMWWAGTNATRGKKMKNTMAMRRYTYCASNNCWWRSWWRTWYTKACRNTRARMMSTYYAYWWGTYGCTAAAATTAAAGAAAAAGTATGACCGATCGTAAATAAACTAATTAACAGGAATACTCTTTTTAAACTATCAAAGGTATAAATAACACAAAGCACGATCAAAAATAAGATATGATCATAGGCTTTCCAGTCTAGTACGTGAAAAAATCCTTCTTTGATATAAAATAATAATTGGTCCATGTTTTGATTTTTAGGGGGCTTCCAAAGGTAGTAAACCTAACCTAAATAACCACAAGAAACTAAAGATCTATAAAACACAAACTATACACACTACAACCAGTTAGTTATCGGATAAAGTATAGGTAATTGTCAGTGTTGAACTAGCATCAAAATCCAATTCTGAATACGATTTTTTATTTTTTAATAAGGCTAATGAATAGCTTAGGTTATGTCCTTTCTGAACCCCTTTGCCCGTATAGCAGCTCCCAATAGATTTAATAATTACTTTTGGATGCTCACTTAACCTCAACTCTTTTTTTTTAGGTTCTCCTAGATTCCCATCACCTTTCCCAACATCTCCACCTGCGACCACACTTAGCGCAAGTCCTTTTGGTATTTTACCCTCCGTTAACTGAACCGAAATACTWCGTGTAGGCTCTGAATCTGACCCAATAATAGATGAATAATTCAACCACATTTCYTTATTAATATCTTGAAAAACCATCGCCACTCCAGCCTCTGAGGGGGCTAAACCACTTAATTGTATGGARGCGTTATTAGTGGACTTAACTGCCAATAAAGCAACTTCTGGGATAGCTATCTGTATGGTATGCGGACTCTTTTGAGCSCAAACACAGGAACTTATTGACAAACAGCAAAAAGCGATTAACAAAACAGACTGTTTCATAGGGGTATCTTTTTATACTTCTCCATTTTATTAAATGACTACCTATCTGGGGCAAAATTTATTCAGAGAAGGGGGTTACATCATTAATTCACAACATTCAATCTACTTAATAAATTAGCTCTATTTCCTCTACTGATAGGCACTACATCTCTATTAACAACAACGGTAGACTCTTCTATATCTACAATCTTTTTTAAATTAACAATAAACGACCTATGCACTTGTAAAAACGTATCTTCTGGTAATTTCTCCTTCATTCTCTTTAAGGTAGAGTGCACAATCAGATTTTCAGAATTGGCGCGTTTTATAAGGACATAATCTCCTTTTGCTTCGACTAAAACAACATCGTTTATATCTAATTTTATTAACTTTTTGTTAATATTCACAAAAACACTTCCATTCTTTTGAATTACTTTTTCGTGATTCAAAAAAGATTTTTCCTCAATAGCAGGCGCTGGGGCTTGCAACTCTTTCCTTGCCATATTCTCTTTCACCCTATTAATGGCTCTCATAAACCGATCAAAAGGAAATGGTTTTTGTAAATAATCCACCACATTATGGTCAAAGGCCTTCACTGCATTTGAGTCATCAGCAGACAAAATAACCACCTGAGTTCTCGGATTATTATTTAAAATATCGAACCCAGAGATATCCGGCATATTAATATCTAAAAAAATAACATCACAATTTGACATCGTGTTCAACTCCTGGAAAGCAAGTACAGAATCCTGATATACTTTCACTATTTCTATTTGAAGTTTCTCACAATATTTTTTCAAAAAATCAATATAAAACTTATCGTCATCAATTATTATACATTTCATGATTTTACTTTTTATTTAAATATTTCTTAGTTCATTTTATTTATTGCAATTTAAGCCGAGCGTTTTAGTTGAGATAAAGCAATTTCCACATCAAAAAGTACATGGTGTACATGCGGAATCTCCGTTTTAGAATCATTTAAGATATTCCTATCTATACTTTTTGACAAATCATGTGCCTCTTCCATTTCCAGCATGGCAAATTTCCCTATAAGCTGATGCATGTTACTTTTAACAGCTTTAAA
This sequence comes from Flavobacteriaceae bacterium, assembly GCA_002401105.1. Lineage (GTDB taxonomy): Bacteria > Bacteroidota > Bacteroidia > Flavobacteriales > Flavobacteriaceae. Next base: position 30,621 of record NVSD01000012.1, read on the forward strand.
GTTTTCTGCTGTCAAATAGGAAGGTATCTTTTCTAGGTTATCTTCAAATTCTTCAATTATTAATTGTTTCATTTGATCTATAAAATCCTGATCACCCATGGCGTATTTTTCCAAGGTTGCATCTGAAATAATAGATTTTTTAGCAATAAAATCAAATAATATTTTATATGTCAGAGGCTTTTGAATTACAGAAACATGAACCTCTGTTAAGTCGACAACGTCCGCATTATCGCAAATCACAAGAACAGGAATACTACTCGGTAAAGATTTTAAACTGGCGCAAGCCAAATCTTCGGATTTTAAATTACAAACTATATGTGAATAAGAATTTTTTCGCAAAGCTTCAGGAATAGCCTCAGGACTATTTACAACCGTAAAAGCAACGGCTCTACTGGCTTCAAGTAATTTGACAGCCTGTGAATTAATTAAATTTTCATATTCTACAAATAAAATATTTACAGCCATATTTTTTGGGGATATTAAGAAGGGGTTACAAATGAGGTGAACTACAATAAATAAGGATACAAAACCTACCTCTTGGAGATTCGCARTTTTCTCTCTTATAAAACTACAAGATTTAAATGATTTTTACAAATTTAAAACAGTAAAAACTATTTCTGTCGAATAGGTATCTACGGGTAGCAACACAGACAAACCTTTAATTCTATATTGCACAGCTATTCCTTTTCTGGCTCCAACTGTCCCAAATAAATCTGAAGAAAACCTATGAATTAATTGCCAATTTCGTCCTCCATATATCACTCCCGATTTACCTTTCCCGTTGGAAGTTCTACGAATAGAAAGCTCCAAAGAATCATGCCAATTTACCGGTTCCAGATGCACAAATACAGTAAAAAACTCGTATATATCCTTTTGTTTAGACTTAGGAAAAGCCTTTATACTTATCTTCGATTTTTTTTTCTTACTCTCCACATACAATGGATAATCGTTTCCTGCTCCATAAATATCACTCACGCGCATTACCTCATACCAATTCGAGCTTACTTTTATCTCCTGACCCCTTACAAAACAGGTACATAATAACAAAAAAAAGAATACATATTTCATATTAAAAATCGCTTAAAGTTAGACTCACCGTTATCGTTTCCGAAGTATTTATATCCAACGCATCATAATTATTAATTTCTATAAAATAAGTCAACTTATACCCATTCCCTTGACCATTGCCCGTRTAGGCTCCTCTAATATTTTCTACGATAGACTGAGACTGATGCGTCAATGTAATCACCGGTACATGATTACCCAGCTCCCCTTTCCCTGACCCTTGAAATGCCGCTGTTTTTAATTTTAAAACAAGCCCATCTGGAATCACCCCATCTTCTATTTTTACTGTGATATTTCTAGCGGAAGCMCCCTGCCTTATCGCAGAAGTAAAATTAAGCCATCTATTAGTATCCACGGATAAAACCCTTGCCTTTTCCCCTGGGTTTACAGGAGCAGATAATCCCAAATGAATATTGGTAGTATTGGGCTTAATATCCAACAACGCTATTTCCTGCAACACAAAACTTGCATTTATTTCTTTTTCGTTGCGCTGCGCAAACAAGCAAGAACTACTAAGTATTAGGATAATTATAGCTACTCTCATTATATATCTATAGTTTAAATTTTTTCTTACTTTTACGTAAGACTCTTTTTTTATTGGTGACTTGAAAAAGCAGTTGTTTACGATCTCCTGACTTTATAACACATGTTTTTTTAATATGCTCAAAATAAAAATCCTTGGTCAATCCTTTCACCAGTAATTCCACGGTCCAGACTCCAGGCTCCAATTCGTTAAAATAAAAGTATCCTTTTTTATCCATCTCGGTCAAAAACTTTTTAGATCCTTTATAGATTTTCACCACAATTTTAGGTAATTTCTTTATAAATTTCTCTGATTGAATTTCTTTGGAACGTTTAAAAACCACCCGTCCTTCGACAGAACCAGCATTGCCTAGTTGAACATCAATTGTCAGTTCTTTATTTGCAATTACATCCAGCACCAATGGCATTTCAGAAATTAAAAYTTTATTTTTAGGTAAACTAGACTGCTTGATAAAAACCAAATACTCATTAGGCTGTAAATTATAAAAATAAAACCTCCCTTTGGCGTCAGATATCGCTATTTTATCCTCTAAAAACACCAAAACCCCTTCATATTTCACCCCTTCTTTATCAGCTACAACACCACTGATAGAACCCACTGATTTATTTTTAGATAATGGCGCTTTTAAGACGTAGGTATAACTAGCACTTAAAAACAACTCTTTTTGATTAGTATCTGCAGACAAACTAGAAACGGAAGTAGAAAGAGATAGTTTATGTTGCTGTTGATAATTATAATTCAAGCTTAACTCTAAAAAGCTCTGCTCCTCTGTAAACTCGTCAAAATCATAATCATTTTTATAAAACAAACTTAGTTCTAAAGAGTTTTTAAAATAATATTGCAGGTTTCCTCCATAATAAAAGGATTTAATCAAGGCATTATCTAGTGCATTTTTGTTTGTAGATTGATAGGTTGCATTGAGTCCTAAAATCAAATTATGAAACACATTATAACGAACATCCCCAGTACTAAAAAACACTTTCTTAGAGGCCACAATATCWGCTAAAAAATTGGTGGAAATTCCGAATTTATTCCTCCAAACAACGGCTAATTTATTTTTATGTTTGTATTGATAGGTAGCACTCAATAACTGTTCTTCAAACTCAAAGGAAGCTGGTTTTTGTTGGTCTTCTTTTTTTCGAAAATAACCCGAAAGTTTCACCTTATGTTTCTCATTAATTTTATACCCAAATCCCAGTTGGTATTTTTTAACTCTTGGAAAAGAACTATAATTAATGGTATCCTTTACAGGATTAATATCCGACTGATACACGGAACCTGAAAACTTTAACTTATTCGACAACTGCCATCTAGCAAAGCCCAACCATTGCTTACTGTTTCGTAAATATCCTTTAAAATTCTTATCTGAATACTGTATATTACTTCCAATATCAATTTTTTTATATTGATAATTCAAAGAACTAGCTCCAGCCCAACCATGACTATAAGGATTTGATTCGAATGCTAATTCTGCGCTCACTTTCACGGCATTAAAGCTACCGAGCCCTTCCAAACTATATAAATTAGAATTAAATATCAATTCGTTTTCATGCAAGCTCCTAGTCATAAAACCACCCTTGATTCTTACTTTTTCCGTTAAATAATAGGCTCCTTTAAATCCGTAAACATTCGATATCTGAGACGTAAACCGGGGACGTACAAAAAACGTTGTCCACTCAGACTTTTTAGTTTTAAACATAAAAACAAGTCCTCTACCTGCTCTGGAATTCTCCGTCATACTAGACAAGGAAAAATTAACATCCCCGACAGAAGCTTCCATCCATTTATTTCGATAAGCAACAGAATAGTATYCATATTCTCCAAAACGAGGCACTTCAATTTGGTTCGGCCCAGAGTAATCAAAACTCAAATAATGCTTTTCTTTGACATCTAAAAAGCCATTCCCACTCACTTTATATTTCACAAATGAAACCGTATCTAACCCTTTTAAATAATTATAAACACTTGAAAAAGACACTGGAAAACGATGGTACAAATCCGGTTTATGAACTCCCTTTGGATATACTGTAACAGCCACCCGGTCGGAAAACACTAAATCTTCAGATAACAATTGTACATGTAAATTATTCAGCACCGTAGATCGCACACCATAAATTTCTGGAACACGTTGTTTTACCTTAACAATCACAATAGAATCAGCCTTTAAAACAGCAGTATTCGGATACACTTCCAATGCCTTTCTTGACTCAAAACGAACTTCTTCCGTCTGATTTCCTAGGTTTTTAACTCGATAGGTACATATAAAATCCTTTTCATCTCGTAAATATCTAGGAGACTCCAGTAGTTCTACTTCAAACTTACGAACAGGCAACACTTTAAAAGCTACTTTCAGCTGTTCTATTTTCTTTCCATTTTCTACTACTGAAAAATACACRGAAAAATCACCAGAAGAACACATCTTGTCCACTTTTATCAGCATCATTTGTCTGACCGTTTCTGAGGGCTTCACGATTATTTTTTTAGGTTTTAACAATAATTTGAACTCCGAAGGTAACTCCAAAACACCTGTAAGGTTTTTTTGTTTTTCTGAATGATTGCTTATGCTAAAAAACAAGGTATAATGCTTCCCTGGAATTAAGACATCTWGATGTTTCGCAACACCTAAAGTCACTTCCTTTTCTTGGCCATAACCAACAAAACCCACAATAAAGAACAGCAACAACCATTGCTTTATCCCACACCTAAAGTCACTACAAAATTTCACGTAAAAAAAATAAATCAAATTAACACGATAGAAACTATCATTTTAAAAGCAATTATTCAATGGTAAGATCCAAATCTATCGCAAACATATCCTCTCCATAATCTGCCACCACTATCGCAGTATACACACCTTTTGAGATTCCTGAAATATCCAAAAAGAATTCTTTACAAAAAGAAGGGTATATCTTTTTAAATTTTACTTCTATTTTTTTAACAGATTTTCCTTCGATAGAAAAAACCTCTAAAATAATAGTTGGTTGTGCATAAAACACCCCTTGATTCTCCAACATCACCAATACACTTTTTCCTGCATTCGTGTCTTCAAATTTAATATCATAAAAATCCAACATCACCACCTCTTTAACTCCTATATCGGCAATTAACTGTATTCCGTAACGTACTTTAGATTCTAATTTCACACCGTATTCGGTCTCTTCTTCTTTTATTGGTTTTTCAACCTCCACCATTAAAACTCCCCAAAAAGACCCCTTTAGACTGGCATCATTTGGAACCGTAATCGTGTATAACAATTCATATTCCTCTTTCCCTTTTAATACTTTATCAGTAACATTGGTTTTTAACCATTGTAACAAAGATCTGTCATGAGTACTATCAGCTGTAAGCAATGTCTCTCCATCACAAGGTTGAAAAAGATCATTAAAATAAATGATAACACGTTGCTCTGTATCTTTGGTGTTTTTGAGTTTTATTACACCAGAAATCTCGGTTCCTATTTTCGATTTATGAACATGTGTTAATCCATTTAAGACCACAACGTTYGCTACAGAAACATGCGCAAAWAACAAAATAAATGCAATGAGTAAATTTTTCATTTAGRTAGGTATTATATTGATAATAGGGGGTTCCCGAGAAAATGACCTTCCCAGGTTTCTAAGTGTAACATTAGTTGCAAAGCAAGCTTTATTATCACATTAGAACGTATTCATACCTAATGTACAATTTTATCAGTAAAACATAGGGTTTATCTATTAAAAATAATACAAATAGC
>NVSD01000013.1 GCA_002401105.1 Flavobacteriaceae bacterium
AACTTTTAAATATTTTTGCAAAAATAAGTATTTCACGTTATTTTTTACCTAATTTTGCGTGAAATTTATGCAGTAAACCTAAAATACACAAGAAGATGAGTATCAAAGAGATACAAGAAGAGATAATAGACGAATTTTCCATGTTCGAAGATTGGATGGAAAGGTACGAGTATATTATCGAACTAGGAAAAGACTTACCAATTATAGATGACGCGTTTAAAACAGATGATAATCTGATTAAAGGATGCCAGTCTAAAGTATGGTTACATGCAGCTATAGTATCGGATAACATTAGCTTTACGGCAGATAGCGATGCCATTTTAACCAAGGGAATTGTCGCTTTGTTAGTCCGCATTTTGTCGGAACAAAAGCCAATGGATATTATGACTGCCGATTTATTTTTTATTGATAAAATTGGACTTACGGAACACTTATCACCCACGCGTGCTAACGGACTATTAGCCATGGTTAAACAATTAAAATTATATGCATTGGCTTACCAGTCAAAGTTAGGATAAGATTCGTATATTTGTATTTATTTAGATTGAATTAAGAAACTATGAACAGCGAACGCGTACAAGATTTAGGATCGAAAATTATAGGACAGTTAAAAGCGATATTTGACCCAGAAATACCTGTGGACATCTACGAGTTAGGGTTGATATATGATGTGATGATCAGTGATGAAAATGATGTCAAAAGTGCGTTTAAACTAAATGCATGGATGCAGATAAGTAATCTGAGCATTGATGATGCAAAAAAAATGTATATTCGTTTAGTAAACGAGCACATTACTCCTTAAAATTCTATTTATTCAGTTAATAAAAGGAGTGTGTTTACTCTAATGTAACTAACAATTAACATTTTATAAAACCAATCCAATGAAAAATTACTACCTAATCACTTTATTWTTTCTTTTTTCTATTTCATTTACATCCTGTAAAGAGGAAAAGAAACCCACTGAAAAGAAGAAAGACGTTGCGATGTACACCGTAAACGAAAAAACAACTTCTATTAAATGGACCGCTTATAAAACCAGTGAAAAACTTCCAGTAAAAGGAGAGTTTAGAGTGGTTGAGTTTACCAAAGCAACTCCAGGAACCAATTTAAAAGATGCGCTTAATAATTTAGAGTTTTCCATTCCAATATCTTCACTATTTTCTAACAATGAGGAAAGAGATGGTAAATTAAAAAAATCCTTTTTCGGAGCTATGTCAGAAACAGTTGCTATTAAAGGAAAAATAATTATGGAAACTGCCACCTCTGGTAAAGTTGAATTGACGCTAAATGGAATCACCCACGATCTACCTATCACCTATTTTTTAGACGGGCAAATGGCCACTATGGAAGCCACGTTGGACTTAGACAATTGGCAAGCTCAAACAGCTATTGCAGCTTTAAATGCAGTTTGTAAAGAATTACATACTGGACCTGATGGAATCACAAAAACTTGGAGCGAAGTTAAAATTAACGTTGCTACTTATACTGTTGTAAAATAAGATACATCGTCAAAAATAAACATAAAAAAACCTGCAATTTGCAGGNTTTTTTTATGTCTAAKAAAATACTATGAATAACTTAAAGTTCTCAAATAGGTCAATTTATCTTTCCATATTTGTGCATTACTCTTATATTGCTCAATGTTTTTGTACACATTAATCACTAGTGGATTATCAGCTTTAGCATTTGAGAAGAATCCTAAATTGTTTTCTAACAACTGGACCTCCTTTGTAATTTCGTCAATTTTTTTACGAACAAAAAGTTGCTCTGAATCTAATTTTCTGTAATTTTTCTGCTCCATATAATTAGCAATTACATTTTTAAATTTCATCATTTCAACGGCCGACTTATCTAAATTTAAGGTGCTAGCAACTGTCTCAATTAGTTTATTAAACTTCCCTTCGATGTATTTTTTATCGGAAGGTACTCTACCTAAACCTCTCCATTCAGAAATATAAGCATCCAATGTTTCCAAGGTGATATCATCTTTGTCTTCTAACGATTTCTTAATTGTTTCCAACAGGTTCTTTTTAGCTTCGTAAAAGCCTAATTCTTCTTTACTATCTTCATCTTGGATTTGGTGTAACTGATCAAAATAGTGATTACAAGCATCTTTAAATTCCTTCCATAACTTATCAGAATACTTCCTTGGTACATGACCTACCTTTTTCCAATCCGACTGAATTTTCTTCATCATATTGGTAGTATTCTCCCAATCGTCACTATCTTTTAACGTATTTGCTTGTGCTACTAAAGCTTGTTTTTTCTTTAAATTAGTAAGCTGTTCATCTTTTACCTCTTTGTAATAAGAATTTTTAGCTTTATTAAATTTGTGAGTAGCTATTTTAAATAACTGCCAAATTTCTTCGTTTTTTGCACGAGGTACCGTACCACATTTAAAGAATTTGTCACGCAATGCTTCTATTTCTTTAATGCTTTTTTGCCAATCTGAACGGGATTTATTTTTAGAGGCATCATAGGCGTCAATTTCCTTAATTACCGCTAATTTTTTATCTATGTTTGCTTCGTATTCAGAACGTAGTTCTTTAAAATGTTCATGACGTTTATCGTGTACTTTTTTAGTCGCAGCACTAAATCTATTCCAAACCTCTTCTCTTTGTTCTCTACCTACTGGCCCAACTTCTTCCTTCCATAATTTATGGATTACCTGTAACTCTTTAAATGCAAAATTAATATCAGCNTGCTCCGCTAATTCTTCGGCTTTTGTTACCAATTTTAATTTTTCTTCTAAATTATGTTTAAAATCTAGATCTCGTAAATCGTTATTTAAATGCAATAAATCATAAAAACGCTCAACATGGTGATGATAGGTTTTCCAGGTATCGTTGTACGTAGCCTTTGGCACTGGACCAATAGCACGCCATGTATCCTGCAAAGTTCTAAAGTTTTTATACATGGTATTACCATCCGCATTATCAATCAAGTGTTTCAATTCCTCAATTACTTGATTTCTTGACGACAAATTAGTATTCAATTCTTTTTCAAGACTTGCGAAATGTGTATCTTTTTTCACTTTATAATCATACAACAAACCATTGTATGCAGTTTTCAAAGGGTTTGAGTAATGAAAATCAATTTCATTTCCTCCGTCCGTTAAAAATTGTTCTTTTGCTGCAGACAAAATGTCTCCAAACTTTTTGTTAAACGATGTTTTAATCTCGTTTATATTATTTTTTATCAACAATACAGGTTTCTCTTTAACTAAAAGAGATAGTTCCGTAACCAATTGTTCTAATTCCATGCTAGTATAATCTAGCATTTCTAATGTTTCTTTCTCTTCGATAACCTCAGAAGATTCGGCTACCTTTTTTTCAATTTCATCAATGGCAGAATCATGTTCTGCTACTACTTTTTCAGAAGTATCTTCTGTAACAACTTTCACTGTTTCTGTAGCAGGCTCCTGTACCTTTTCTTTTACTGCATCATCCATCGTTTCAACTACTTTTGTAAGGTCTGTGTCTTCCACTTCATTTACATTTTCAACAGAGTTTACTGCTTCTTTTACAGCATCTGTCTTTAGCTCTTGATTTGTCACTGCATTTGTTTCTTCAACTTTAGCAGTTGACATATCATTGTTTTTTTCGTCTAACATATTTATAATGTTTAAGGTTCCTTCAATTAAAATCTAAAGATACTAATTGCAAGGTACATGGGAAATTATTTTAAGAGGATTTTTAACATAAATGCACTAAAAATATTAATTCCAAATATCCCACGCTTTTTCAGCTTGTTGTTCMAGCATTTCYAACCCGTTTTTTATAGCAGCGCCATTAGACTTTCCTTTGGTTAAAAACAAGGTTTCAGCTGGGTTATAAATTAAATCAAATAGCACATGATTTCCCGTAATAAAAGGATAGGGAATATCCGGACACACGTCAGTATTTGGGAATGTTCCCACAGGAGAACAATTTACAATTACCAAATGTTCTAACATGATCTCCTCTGTAATATCTACATAAGCTATTTTGTTATCCCCAGGGCTTCGCGACACAAACTTATAAGATATACCCAGACTGTCAAATACATATGCWACCGCCTTTGCAGCGCCACCAGTACCGAGAATTAGTGCATTTGAATGCATTGGTTTAAGCATTGGTTTTATGGCCTTTTTAAATCCATAAACATCGGTATTGTAGCCAATCAACTTATAGTCCTCTGTCACTTTAATACAATTAACTGCCCCTATTTTTTTAGCTTCTACTTCTACTTCATCCAAAAAATTAAACACATCGTGTTTGTACGGRATGGTAACACTAAAACCTTTGAAATTTTTAAAATCGTTTTTAAAAAAAGAAGTTAATTCTTCCGTAGATTTCTTGTCTACATTTTCATAAGTATGTTGTGCTAATCGTAGCTTTTTAAATTTCTCCGTAAAATAGTGACGGGAAAATGAATAAGAAATATTTTTCCCTATCAATCCGTATTTATATTTCTTTTCTGTCATAAGTATCTGTAATATTTTGTTTTGAGAAAAAATCGATTAATAAAACAATCCCAATTCCCATAAGTATATAGAAAATTGCTATCCAAGTTTCCAATAGMSAAACATCTGGTAAAAAACGTTGGTAGTTTTGAATAATATTATTACCATTTACATCGCTTTGCAAGATTCCATTTTCGTTTTTAAAAACCACTGTTTTCCAAGGCCAAACTATCCCCAATGAGCCTGTTATAAATCCTAAAATCAAAGCGGTCACCAATTGATGCCATCGCTTTAAAACAAAACCTAAAATATGAGAAATAAAAATCAATCCAAAAGTGGATCCTGCCGTAAAAACGCCCACGATTTTCAAATATTTAATCCGTTCTAGGTTGTTTACAAAATCAAAATTCCAAGAAAATATATCTAAAATAGTTTTAGATAACATATTTACAGAATCTACTAGTAACAACACATAATTACCCATTAAGATAAGAATAAAGGAACCTGACAAGCCAGGCAATGTCATCCCTGAAACACCCACAATACCACAGAAAAAAACAAAATATAAATTTGTATTCTCCTTAGCCGGAGGCATAAAACTGATGGCTATTCCTAAAGAAATCCCRAGTACGATAGTAAAAACATTRATGAAACTAAAATCGTTAAAATCCTTAGCTATATAGTAAACAGACCCCAATATCATTCCGAAAAAGGCAGACCAAACATACAATTCGTAAGCCGTTAATAAATAATCCAATACAAGGGAAATACTAAAGTAACTACACATACTCCCGCCCATAACCAATAAAAGGAATTCAGCATTTATATAGCGATAAAAACTTTTAAACCTACCTGTAAAAAGTAATTTTAAGGCATTAAGATTCACTTTTTTAAAGGAATAAATAAGCTCTTCATAAAACCCTAACACAAAAGAAACCGTACCTCCAGACACTCCAGGAACTTTATTTGCAGCTCCCATGGACAAGCCTTTAATAAAAAGGAAAATCTTATCTAGTATGGTTCTATTTGATGCCATTAACTATTTTTTTGTGGCTAATTTTTCGAGTAATAAGATAAGTAAAAAACCTAACACTGCTAATACGCATGCATAAAACAATAAGTTATCACCTTCAAAATTGAAAGGAAACACACTTTTTTCTTTTAATACTACCAGTTTATCACCAAACATTTTAGAAGATAGCACTTTTTTCCATGGCCATATTTTATTCAAAGATCCAACAATAAAACCAGTTAAAACGGCCAAGGTTGCATTTTTATAATGTTCGAATAACCATTTTAAAACTCTTGAAAAAGTAAGTAATCCCACAATAGCTCCCGCTCCAATTATGGCAATAGATTTTAATTCACGCTCATGAACCGCATCTAACACAGGGCGATAAGCACCTAAAAGAACCAAAATAAAAGAACCTGAAATCCCTGGTAAAATCATTGCACAAATAGCTAACGCTCCACATAAAAACAAATAGAAAGGAGAAATTTCGTTACTTGTAACAGGTGTTAATGTAGTTATATAAAAAGCAGCCAACGCACCAATTATCAACAGAATACCATTAACTATGGACCATTTTGTTATTTGCTTGGCCACATATAACACACTTGCTAACACCAATCCGNAAAAAAAAGGACCACAATAAAATAGGATGTTCGTCTAATAAAAAAGCAATTAGTTTTGCTAAAGAAAATACACTAATACCAACTCCCAACATTAATGCTGCTAAAAAGTTACCATTTATGGCTTTCCAAAAACTTTTAATCCCTTTATTTTTGAGTGTTTTTAGTGCGTTTAGATTTACGGAGCTTATAGACTCTAATAATTCTTCGTAAATTCCAGAAATAAAGGCGATAGTTCCACCAGAGACTCCTGGCACAACGTCGGCAGCCCCCATGGCCACCCCTTTTAAAGTAATAAATAGATAATCAATTAAGCGTCTTTCTTGCATTTGTGTTTAATAATTTTGAACACAAATGTACTCTTTTCTTAGAAAGAAAATTTGTAAAAACTAACAATATCTTGTACCACGTGTAAATCAAAAACTGATGGATACATTTCCTTCATTAATTTATGATATTCAAAATCTATCCCTAAGCCAATTTTCAGATACTGAACGCCCTTATCTTCTGTATCAAACAAAAAATGTAAACAAGCCAATCTATAAATAATTGCTGCTGAATTTGGAATTTGTATATCTGCATCTTTTAAATTATCCATTGCCATCTCAAAATCACCTAAAAAATAGAGTACATCTACCAGTGCAATTCTAATATCAAGATCATCATCCCCTAGCTCTATACACAATTCAAAAACGGTTACCGCTTCTTCATAAAAACTAAGCTTGATATTAATTTCACCAAAACGTCTTAAATAGGCTGTATTTACTTCGTCTATATCTAAGGCTTTATTAATATAGTACAAAGATTTTTCGTACTCTTTCTGTTGGTAATATATAGATGATAAAGCCATCCAACCTTTATCCAACAAAGGRTCTTCGTGTACCGTACGCTTATAAAACTGCAAGGCATTATCGTAATCCTTAAGTTCTAAATAGCATTCTCCAATCCTTAACAGGGCAAAAGTAGTGGCATCTTCTAACTCTAAAGTAGCCTTATAATTCTCAATAGCTTCCGAATAACGTTCTAGTTTCTCCAGTGTTTTAGCTTTTTCTATATAGGCTCCGACAAAAAGTTCGTCCACCAATACAGCATAATCAAAAGCACGCAAAGCCTCTTGAAATTGATCCAGCACATAATGTTGACGTCCCAATTGATGCCAAGCCACTTCACTATAGGGATCTTTATCAATATATTTCGTTAAAAAGGCGATGGCCTCTACATGCTTATTTTCCATATCGAAACAATAGACCACATTGTACAAGGAAGAATAGTCCTCTAAATCGTCATCCAAACAAGCGATAAAACTTTCTCTAGCATCACTAAAGTTATTTAAAAACAGGTATTCCATCCCCAATAAAGCATATACATCCGCTTTGTCTTCAGATAATTCTAAGGCAAATTTTAATTGGATTAAGGCCTTTTCGTGCTCGTTTGTTTTCGAATAAATAGTTGCTTTTTGAATATAAACTTCTTCGTTTGTAGGCTCCATTGCCTGAATTACATCTAGTATTTCAATTGCGGCAATGTACTTATTATCAAAAATTAAGATCTCTGCATCTAGTAGTTTCAATGAGATAGACATTGGATGTTGTTCTAAACCAAGTGTCAATGCTTTTTTTGCTAAGGATGTTTTTCCTGAGTCAATATAATACTGTATGATTCCTTCAAATTCCAAAGAATCGAAAAAATACACATTATTAGTTTTGAGCATCGACTCAAACTTTTTCAAGGGTTTATTATATTCTGAATACAAATCCATAGGGTTTCTTTACGGTGTAAAATTAAGCATTAGAGCATTGCACTACTCAAAAAAACAAAAATCTTTTTAACAATCTAATTAACAAAAAATATGTATTTTTGTATTCCAAACAACGTTTTGGAACTTATGAGTCAAAAAATACTGCTTAGCGCGAAAGAGATTGATATCATTTTAAATCGATTGGCTTGTCAGCTTATCGAGAATCACACTGATTTTTCGGAAACTGTTTTAATAGGAATTCAACCTCGCGGCATTTATTTAGCCGAAAGATTGTGCTACATCTTACAAAACAGCTACGATATTAATGATATTCAATTAGGGCAACTGGACATTACCTTTTACAGGGATGATTTTAGAAGGAGAGAAATTCCGATAGAAGCCAACAAAACAAACATTGATTTTATTGTAGAAAATAAAAATGTCGTCTTTATAGATGATGTCTTATATTCTGGACGTAGCATACGTGCTGCACTGACTGCCATACAATCTTTTGGACGTCCTTTAGAAATAGAACTTTTAGTACTTATAGACAGGCGATTTAGTCGTCATTTACCCATACAACCCACTTATTTAGGCCGACAAGTAGATGTTATAAATGAGGAAAAAGTATTGGTACAATGGCAAGAAAAAGATGGCATAGACGCAGTTTATATACAAAATAACTAACAACATGAATCAACTTAGCGTTCAACACCTTTTAGGGATTAAACATTTAAAATCATCCGATATTGACTTGATATTCAATACTGCTGATCATTTTAAAGAAGTGATAAATAGGCCTATAAAAAAGGTTCCTTCCCTACGAGATATTACCATTGCAAATTTATTCTTTGAAAATAGTACGCGTACTAAATTATCCTTTGAATTGGCAGAAAAAAGACTCTCTGCAGATGTCATTAATTTTTCGGCAAGTGGTTCTTCTGTTTCTAAAGGTGAAACTTTAATAGACACCGCTAACAACATTTTATCTATGAAAGTAGATTTAATAGTAATGCGTCATCCACATGTCGGTGCCTGCGATTTTTTATCAAAAAACGTAGATGCACGAATTATAAATGCTGGAGATGGTACGCATGAACATCCTACTCAAGCATTACTAGACTCTTATTCTATCAGAGAAAAACTGGGTAATGTACACGGTAAAAATGTGGTTATTGTAGGTGATATTTTACACTCTAGAGTTGCATTATCTAATATTTACGCATTGCAATTACAAGGAGCAAATGTAAAAGTATGTGGTCCAAAATCTTTGATTCCTACACATATCGAAAGTTTAGGTGTGGAAGTGGAACCTAATTTAAAAAAGGCATTGGAATGGTGTGATGTTGCCAATATGTTACGTGTTCAAAACGAACGCATGGATATTAACTATTTCCCATCTACCAGAGAATACACACAACTTTTTGGAGTCACTAAAGATTTATTAGATTCTTYATCAAAAAAAATAGTCATTATGCACCCAGGACCAATTAACAGAGGTGTAGAAATTACAAGTGATGTAGCTGACTCGGAGCAATCCATCATTTTAAACCAAGTAGAAAACGGAGTTGCTGTACGTATGGCCGTCATCTATTTATTGGCACAACAAATTGAAAGATAAAAAACTATGATTATAACTACAACGGACTTGCATACAAGCCTTCAGCCCAAGCAAAAAACAATACAAGAATTCCACTCAGAACTTGTAAAAAAACAAGAAGAAATTGAAAATCAACACTTAATCATTGATTTTTCTAAAGAAAATAACGTAACAATTGAAGAATTATTACTATTTTTGGATATAAGTTCCCAAATAAAAGACAGTGGTATGTCTTTTGTAATTGTATCTAAGGAAATATACATGGATGAATTACCTGAAGAATTGGTAATTGTACCAACATTTATAGAGGCTGAAGACATTTTACAAATGGATGCCATAGAACGGGAATTAGGATTTTAAAAATTAGCGATTATTGATGAAAAAACTACTATTTATAACTTTACTATTATTCTTAACCGCCCCAGTAATTGCGCAGCAACATACTTGGGGAACTAAAGTTGTAAAAAATGTAGCTCCAAAAACGCTGACCGTAGTAACGGCTTATCCAAATCCATTTAGTACCACTACCCGTATCAATTTCACCTCGACGGTAAGACAAACTGTCACCTTTACAGTTAGAAATCTGTTGGGAAAAACGGTGTCAAYGGAACGTATAAATGCAAAAAAAGGACGCAACTACATCCCTTTTAAGAGAGACAATCTACAAAACGGAATGTATATATWTTCCTTGCAAACAGATACAGAAATTATTTCGAAAAGACTCGTGATTAGATGAGCATAAACCTAACTATCTTAGGTTGTCATTCTGCTACTCCACGTGTAAACGCACACCCTACATCGCAATTTTTAACCATCAACAATCGTACTTTCTTAATAGATTGTGGCGAAGGAACACAAGTACAATTACGTAAATTCAAATTGGGGTTTACTAAGATTCAATGCATTTTTATCTCCCATTTACACGGCGATCATTATTTTGGACTTATAGGACTTATATCTACGTTTATGCTACATAAACGCAATCAAGAATTACATATTTATGGTCCAAAAGGAATTAAAGAAGTAATAATATTACAGCTAAAACTTTCCAAAACTTGGATTAATTTCGGTTTGTACTTTCATGAACTTACCAGTAAATCTTCCGAATTAATTTATGAAGATGAAAAGGTTGAAGTACATACCATTCCCTTAAAACATAGAGTCTACACTAATGGATTCCTTTTTAAGGAAAAAGAAGGCATGCGAAAGTTAAACATGGCAAAAATCATCAAACAGAATGAAATTGACGTTTGTGATTACAGAAACCTACAATTAGGAAAGGACTTTATAAAAGAAGATGGTAGCCTAGTGAAAAATGATGTTTTAACATTGCCTCCTACTCAAGGAAAATCTTATGCCTTTTGCAGTGATACTATGTACGACGAAAGTATTGTTCCAATCATCAAAAATTGTGACTTACTATATCACGAAACTACATTTTTAAAGGACTTAAAAGAATTGGCCAAAACCACCATGCATTCTACCGCATTTGAAGCAGCCACCATAGCAAAAATGGCAGAAGCCAAACAACTTATCATCGGACATTTTTCTTCCCGATACACCAACCTCAACGATTTTAAACAAGAAGCACAAGAGGTATTTAAAAATACAGCGCTTACAAGTGCAGGTAAAGAATTTCAACTTTAGAGACAAGTATTCAATAAAAAAATCTTGCCATTCTTAAAAAGAAGCACAAATTATAATACTTTATAAATTGCTGTCTTAGCATCAGTATAAGCTCAATACAAAGGGACTCAAAAAAAACTATTAGCCCAACAGTTAATTCTTGTTTTTAATACTTTACACTATAATTCTCTTTAGAATTAACATAATATTCTTTGGATACTTAAACTTTCACACATAATCCCCCCTTCAATCAGATACCTAGAAATGTTAAAAAGACGTTAAAACCATTTTAACAAGTAACAATCCTTCCCTTCCTTAGTCTATTAGTCACAAAGATATCAGAACACAAGCAATTGTTAAATATACCTTAAAATAGTACTTTGTTTTGCATAGTACTATTTTAATAACATATCTTTGCATAACAAAATCAACAAGATGAAATCAATACAACTACAAATTACAAAAGACAACATACGTTTTGACTGTACCAAGAGCCGTTTATACAACAACTCTTTACATTTCTCAAAACTACTTACACACAATCCGTTTTAAGAAAAGGCAATCACTAACACTCATCAACAAATACCATCAACATGAAAAAAATACTCATCATTTTAACACTTTGCTTTTTGGTCATTACACCAGGACAGGCAAACAATACAGTTCCTAAACCAGGTTCAATTTCTGGAAAAGTAATAGATGCGTTATCAAAGGAATCTTTACCATATGTAAGCATTATTATAAAAGATGCAAAAAACAACATTATAACTGGAGGAATTACTGGAGACAACGGAAATTTTATCATCAAAAAGATACCTTTAGGAAAAAATACCATCGAAATTCAATACATCGGATACAAAACATATACAAAGGTATTGATGATGGATAAAAAAACAAATAACATCAACCTTGGAACTATTGTTTTAGAGGAATCTTCGGCTCTATTAGACGAGGTAGTGATTATTGCAGAAACATCTACTATAACACAAAAAGTAGACAGAAAAGTAATAAATGTAGGAAAGGATTTACAATCTGCGGGGACCACAGCTGCCGAATTATTAAACAATGTACAATCTGTAAGTGTTGATTCACAATCTGGAAACATCAGTCTTCGAGGAAACGAAAATGTACGTATTTTGGTAGATGGAAAACCAACCAACATTTCTGCAGCTCAATTATTACAACAAATCCCATCTAGCTCTATAAAATCCATAGAGTTAATTACCAATCCATCGGCAAAATACAACCCAGAAGGAATGTCTGGAATCATAAATATCGTGTTACATAAAAACGCAAACATTGGTTTTAATGGGAATGTGGAATTAGGGCTAACGATGGGTGATAACACACGCTCCAACGGGTCTATTAACATGAATTACAAAGTTGACAACGTTAATTTTTACATGAATTATGGGGCAAATAGAGGAAAACGTGCCAACCGTGGAGACCTTAGACGATTGGATCTAGAAAGCAGACAGAAATTGAACATGTTAAGTGACAATACATCTGACTTATTAAAACTCGGAGTAGATTATGACATCAACGATAAAAACAGTGTCTCTTTTTACACGACTCAAAATTGGAGTACTGGAATGCTAGAAGTCTTAACGGATAATGTCTACGCCACTGGTGATTTTCCTAACACACTAGAGAAGATGATTAATGATGATGACAATAAAAGTGAAACTTATAACTTTAATTACAATACAAAGTTTAATGAGGACGGACATGAATTGGATTTTGAATTCAATACCTCTACTTCTACCCCAGAAGGAACACAAGTTTATACAGAACAATTTAACCCAGAAAACAAGGTGTTAAATTACGATGTATTTTCAAGTAATAAACGAAAAAACACCATCGTAAATTTAGATTATACCAATCCAATTTCTAAATCTTCAAAAATAGAAATAGGTGTAGAATACAGAACACAAAACACAAAAAACAGACGTGATTCCGACCAAGAGAAAGTAAATGCACCAGCGATGGAAATTAATAAATTTACTTACAACAGAGACATCTATTCTTTCTACACAAATTTCAACACCAAATGGGATAAATTCAGTTTACAGGTAGGAGCTAGATTAGAACAGTATAATGTAGACGCAAATTTCGATAATAACGGAGTCGCACAAACGCCTTACAAGGATGAAATATTTAGTGTATATCCATCGGCATTTTTAACCTTCAACCCTTCAGATAAAAATCAGTTTCAGGCGAGTTACAGTAGAAGAGTTGATAGACCAGGATTAAGTCAGGTAAATCCAAATTTAGAATGGACAACATCTACTATGGACTCCAGAGGTAATCCAAATTTAAAACCACAATTTACAAATTCGTTTGAAATAAATTACACCAAACAATTGGAAAAAGGATCCATAACCATAGGTACCTTTTATAGGTTAGTAAATGACAATATTAGTAGAAGTTTGAGTGCTCACCCAACGGAGGTAAACAGAGTTGAATTATCCTATAGAAATACGGACGACACGGATGCTTATGRAATAGAAGTGTCAWCTAATTTAAGGATTGCAAAATGGTGGAGAGTAAACGGAAGTTTTGATTTTTACCAAAACAACGAAAACGGACTTATTGACGGTGAATTGGTGGAAATAAACAACGTACAATGGAATGCAAGACTAAGTCAAAGCTTTACAGCAACTAAAAAATTACGATTCAACTTATTTGCCATGTACAGAGGAGCTGGACAAAGCATTCAGTTTGCTACCGAGCCTATGTGGATGGTAAACGCAGGATCCACTTATAAAGTACTGAAAGGAAAAGGAACATTGAGTTTACGATTCAATGATATCTTCAAAGGAATGAAATTCCAATTTGAAAGTGAAAAACCATATCCTCAAACAGGGAAGTTTAACTGGGAAAGCCAGACAGCATACTTAGGTTTTAGCTACCGATTTGGAGGTGGAAAAAACAAAGCAAAAACAAGAAAAAGAAGAGATAATAATGAAAAACAAGGCGGAGGCGGATTTATGTAGAATCCCAATCCTTAAATAGAATAGTATAATTATTTGAATTAATCTATAATATTCTACCGAATGTTGATGTCGATGGCCACTTTGTAATGAAGTGGTCATCGTTTTTTTTGTTATAACAAATGTAAAAAAACAGCAAGTTTTACATGTTTCCTCTACTGTTTTCTAAAGAAATAATAGCGGAGTCCTGTTATATACAATAGTACAGGAATCAAGCCAGCAAAAAASAGCAACAAGCGATGTATAATCCCCAAAGATTCTCCAATATGAATGGGATACATTTGACTGAATATTTTATTGACCAATGTAGTCGTTTCGTAAGAAGATACCTTTATTATTTTAAGATCTGAATCTGTAGTAATGTCCGTGGTTTTTCTGAGTCCACTGGAAACTTCTAAGTTATTTACATATCTAAATCGGTAATTATTTCTTTTTTCAGTGGGATAATAAATAGCACGTAGCTTATAAAATTCCTCCATAGCCATACTGCTTTCAAATAGCGCTAAGGTCTCCCCTACTTTTGGCAATTGAACTTTAGAAYTTTCTGTTTGTTGAAAATATGGAACCTCAGACAAGGCTTTTCTATAGCTGTCGCCAAAAGTAAAATATGAACCCGTAATGGCTATTAAAAATAAAGGAACAAAGAAATAAATGCCCGCGATTCTGTGCAAATGAAAATTAACTTTTTTTRCTGTATCCCCTAAAGACAATGTCAACCCTCGTTTCCATCGATTTTTATAAATACGCCACCACATATAAAAACCAGAAATCAGCATTAMCAACCCAAAGATTACCGCAGAAGCACCAATAATGTACGAACCATAATTTGGAATGTGTAAATTCCTGTGCAATTGCAATAGCCAATTAAAAAAAGTGACACTTTTTGCATTTGAACCAATAAAACTACCCGTAGTTGGRTGAAAATAATGRGTGTTTTTTGTTCCAAATTCTAACGCCAAGGTCTGCTGTCCWCGGTATGGTAATAATAAGGAACTAATACTATCCTTATGTACTTTTTGTAACTGAGTTRCCGTYTTTAAATTTTGAGCATAAGGCGTCTTCTCTGAAAGMTTCCCTTTCAATAATTCGCTATTTATAAGTGCCGTAATTTCTGGTTCGAAAACATACATGGTCCCTGTAAGTCCCGAAATTGAGCTTATTAAACCAACGGTAAGACCAAGAATTAAGTGGGCTTTTTTTATTATTTTGGAGATTTTCATAGGTTTCTTAATACTGTTATTAGTGTACATTTAATGGTTATTAATAAAGCTTTCTCAATACAATTTTGTTTGATAAATTACTTCAGGAATTCAACCAAAATTATTAGTTTGGACGTTTTGGCATAAAGGAGCTATCCTCGATACAATTTCCTTATAAATTCTAAACAGAATTTATAAGGAAATCACTCGAATTGACGCTCGAAACGTCAATACTTCTACTGGTCCTATCTTTTTTTAAATATTTCATTCCGAATTGACGCTTACAAATGTGATTATTTTTGTTTGTTTAAAAAAAACAATAGACTACGAATTGAGCTGACCTAAACTGAGTTCATTATTAAACACACCTACTGTATTGAGTGTCAGTTATGTGATTTTATAATTTCTCAAAATAAAATTCAATAAATTGTAACAAAAACACTCCCTTCAACATATTACTACTAGCAAACACCATACGCATCTATCAACCAAAAATACCACACGGAAATAAATCTCCGTGTAGTATACAAATAATCAACACTATCGATGGGCTACATCGACAAACAAATAAGGTGTGTCTTTTTAATGTTTTTAAAACTTATATGAAATTCCTAATTTAGCATTGGCTCCTTCTCCAGCTGGTGATTGGGTTCTTAAAACAGAGGCCCATTGTGCACGTGCTGGTAAATAAAACTCATTCAATATATTATTTACAGCAAACGATACAGTTAGATTAGACTGTAGGGCGTAATTGGCAGAAAAACTAAGTAAACTATAACTCTTTACAGGTACTTCTCTATAATTATAACTGAAATTACCGTCCTTTTCTTTCACATTAAAACGCTCTCTATTTCCTACATGTACCAACCTTAACGAGGTATTTAATTTATCAGTTACAGCAACATTAACATACGCTGTAGCTTTGGGCGGAGAAATTACATCACCTCCAATATAAGTCAACTCATGAGGATTGTCTGCGCTGTGCTTCAATCCTTCTACATAAGAGTACGAACCTCCAAATTGTAATTTATCATCCAAGATAGTAACATCTACAGACACTTCTCCACCAAATATTTTCTGTGGATTTTTCGCCATTTCAAAACGATTTTCTTCATCGTTAAATTTCAAACCAACTCCTAAATTAGAGGTACTATAAAATCCAACCGCTTCAAATTTCACATGCTCATGTAAAGACAAGAATCCAAGTTCATAATTGTTTGTTTCTACCGCTTGTAAGTCAATATCGTTTACATTATTAGCCGTTGCTCTACGCAAGGTTGCACCGATATCGGGTAAAGAAAACCCTTGAGAATAACTTACATATGGAATAAAAGCATCATTTTCTATATATCTAAATCCAATATTAAAGGCGGTGTTCTTAAATTTTAATGTTCCTCCTTCAACAGCTACTGATGGGTTAAAGTTACCATCTCCTTTTGGAGCATATGGTAAAGAATCAAAGTCAACTACTTCTAAATTCATATCATCATATCGCACTCCTACTTTTACCACCCAAGCATCGTTGTATTTAAATTTAGATTGCAAGTAAGGTGCATAACTAAACATGTCTAAATTTGGTACCCAAAGACGACCATCCAATAAACCTTGATTGGTTTTATCTTTTAAAACATCTAGTCCGTAGGTAAATGACAATTCACCTGCTTCCATGTCAAATTGTGAATGRAAATTTGGACGAATTCCATATTTTTCAGAGTTTACAACAGACTGTCCTCCWCCYTCAAAACTTGGAGAATAGAAAAATATATTCTTTGACTTTTGATAAAACACATCCGTTACCAAACTGGTTGTATTATTAAACAGCCCATGTAATTGATGCTGTATCTGCGCATTTGTAGTCGTAATCCCTGTTGCTCCTCCCACCATTGGATTATCATCCGTTGGCAATACACCTATTCCATGAGTAATTTTATAATCTCCGTCGGCATTAAACACTTCTATACCTCCCATGGTAGCAACATAAGGTGATTTTTGACGTGTTTGATAATGACTTACTTTTACTAATAAACTTTGATTGTCTGAAAAATCGTAGATCAATTTTGCAAAACCACTTTTAATAGTCGTGTTTCCTAAACTGTATGTTGGTAATAATACATCGCCGTMGGCATCGTATTTATCTCCTGTTTTTTCATAGTTTCCAGATACGTAATAAGAAAATTTRTCCTTGCTTCCAGAAAGTGATTGTGAAATTCCCCATCCTAATGCRTCACTATTRAATTTTGCYAAATTTCCTGTYCCCCACACATTGGTRCTYCCTGTTAATAGGGTTCCTTTTACAGGWTTTTTAGTGATGTAATTTACAATTCCACCATCTCCACCATTTCCAAAAATAGCAGTAGCTCCTTTAATAACTTCCACACGAGCAATGTCATGCGTATTGATAGTTTTTAAACCAACTTTGGCATTACGCAAAGGTGTAGATTGAGGAACTCCGTCCACCATTACCAATAATTGACGTCCCCTTAAGGTTTGTCCCCAGTTAGAATACGTACCAGTACTTGGTGCCAATCCAGGCACAGCAAATTCCAAAATATCATTGATATTACTCGTTGCTTGGCTTAACATTTCTAATTTCTTAGCACCTACCACTGTAATAGACGTTGGGATTTCTGATAATTTTTCCGAAGTTCTACTTACTGATATTACAACCTCATCCAAAGCACTCATATCATCTTTTAAAACAACATTTAATACGATTGCGTTACCTTGTAACATCACTGTTTTAATCGTTGACTTATAGCCCATAGATTGAAACTTAACCTGATATTTTTTATTTTCAAGATTTAAAATTTGATAGGCTCCTTCAAAATCCGTGGTGGTTCCTTTTAGCTTTGAAACAGAAATGGTAGCTCCTATAATGGCTTCACCTTGTCCATTTGTAACGGTTCCTGTAATACTATTCTGTCCGTTGACCAAAACTGCTGTCAACATTAAAAATAGGGAAATGTAAATTTTACTCATGATTGATTTTTATAATTTCTCGACAAATATATACTTTATTCTTATTTAGACTGATTAAAAACAAATAAATATTAAGATAATTTTATCGTTTAATTAAATGAGCACTCTAAACTCTTTTTTTACTGATACTTACATAAAATAAAAAAACAGTTCATATTCAATAAAAGCCTTCAAACAGATTTTTTAAAAAAAAAAGAACTTGACTCTTCCTCATATCTTCATTACTTTTAAAGTCCTGTCATCCCCTATTGCATGTATGGGTAGAAATTGACAAATATTGATTCTAAAAAAACACGAACTTAATAATGGGAACAAAATTAAATGCCTTAACACCAACATTAGAATGCTTTATAAAAAAACAAGCGCTATTTTTTGTAGGAACAGCAGCCACCGAAGGCAACGTAAATATATCACCTAAAGGAAGTGATTCATTCAGAATTATAAACAAGCATAAAATTGTATGGTTAAACCTAACTGGAAGTGGTAATGAAACGGCTGCACATTTAATAAAAAATAATAGAATGACCATTATGTTTTGTGCTTTTGAAGGAAAACCTCTCATCTTAAGACTCTATGGTAAAGCGATTATTTATCATAAAAGAGATGTGGAATTTCATAAGTATGAAGTTCTCTTTCCAAAAAATGCAGGGGCTAGACAAATTATAGAAATGGACATTGATTTTATTCAAACGTCTTGTGGTTATTCCGTTCCATTTATGGATTTTAAAGAAGACAGGAACCAACTAAATTCTTGGGCAGAAAAACAAGGAGAAACTAAGATTGAAGAATATTGGAAACAGAAAAACACCACAAGTATTGATGGCTTTGATACCAAAAAAATTGTCGAATAAGCGCTCCATTCGACTTTCTAATTGACAAACATCACGAATTACTCTAAATTACTCCTTTTTCAAACATACTTTACAAATACCACTTGCCTGAATTTCTAATTGCTCAATTTGGTAATTCGGCAGGTGTAAACTTGGAAATTCAGCCACTTCTACACAGGTAACAGTCTCACAAAGTGTACATTTAAAATGAACATGTTGATGTTGATGTAATTCCGAAGAACAGGTACTATCACACAAGGCATAATTGGAAGGTTCACCGCTCAAGGCAATTTCGTGAATCAATCCTTTTTCTAGAAATATTTTAATGGTTCTGTACAATGTAATCCGATTGTAGTCTTTTAAACCCTTTTCAATTACGGACATTGAAATCGCATTGCTATAATTCCCAAATACTTCCAACACCTCTTTTCTAAAGGGAGTTTCGCTTAACTTTTTATCTTTTAATAAATTTCTCATATATTTTATTGCAACATTGTTGCATTTATTGATTTCTTTTGTACATTTGCAACATCGTTACAAATATACGACAAACATGCAAAAAATAACATTAATTCTAGTAGGAATACTTTTTTCATTCCAATCATTCAGTCAAGAGTTCAAAGGTCAAGTTCTAGACCAAGAAACAAATCTCCCAATCCCTTATGCAGAAATTTACATCGTAGATTTTAATACTGGCCATACCAGTAATGAGAACGGTGAGTTTACGATTTCACATTATAATCAAACGAACATCACCATACATATTCATGCCATGGGTTATGAAACACTTAACAGTAGTCTAGGAAAGACAACTAGCAGGTCTAAAACTTTCTATTTAATCCCTAGTCATTTTGACTTAGAAGAGATTGTACTCTCCATACCAAAAGGAAAACTAGAAAGTAGTACTACGGTAAATATTACACAAGTAAAACTTAAGGAGTTACAACAAACCGCTCCTATATCTCTTGCCGAAGCTATCAGTCAAATTTCCGGGGTGAGCCAGAACACCACGGGAGCTGGTATTGGAAAACCTGTAATTAGAGGGCTCTCTGGAAATAGAATCGTAACGTTTTCACAAGGAGTACGTGTTGAGAACCAGCAATGGGGTTCCGAACATGGATTGGGCGTAGGAGCAATAGGAATAGAAAGTGTAGAAGTAATTAAAGGCCCTGCTTCATTACTCTATGGTTCTGATGCCTTAGGAGGCGTATTATATTTTAAGGACGCACGCTATGCACAAGAAAATACCCTAGAGAGTTTTATAGGAAGTACTTATCTTTCCAATACCAATGCGTTCCAAAATATTGTAGGGTTGAAACTGCACAAAAATGAGTTGAAACTAAATGTATTCGCTTCAGAAAGCGCCCATTCAGATTATAAAACAGCGCATCTTGGTCGCGTATTAAACACGCGCTTTGATGAAAAAAACCTAAAAACATCCCTTGGATTTAATTATAAAAACTGGATATCCAATCTAAGATATAGTTATCTAGAAAATAATTTTGGGATTTCAGAAGACGCCACATATCATACTTCAAGCACAAAAAAAAGTATGCTACCCACTCAAAATATAGCAAATCACAGTCTTAGTTTTGACAATAGTTTTTTTACAGGAGATTCGAAGCTCAACCTAATCTTAGGCTATAGTTCTAACTACAGAAGAGAGTTTGAGGATGATAAAAACCTACATGCCTTGGGACTTAAATTAAACAGTTTTACATATAATGCCAACTGGACATCACCGGTGATTAAATCTTATTTCGACATAGTACTGGGGATACAAGGAATGACACAAGACAATAAAAATAATGGTAAAGAAATTTTAATTCCAGATGCAACCACCACAGATTCAGGTGCATTTTTCCTAGGGAACTACTCCCAAAATAACTTAGAATTACAAGGAGGAATCCGAGTGGATTCAAGACGTTTAAGTACCTCTAAAATGAGCACAGATGACACTTCTTTTCCTGCAATAAAAAAACAGTACAGTGGTGTTACGTTTTCCTTAGGTGGAATTTACACATTAAAAAACTTAAAATTGAGGGGGAATATTTCCAGTGGTTTTAGGGCTCCCAACAGTTCAGAATTATTATCAAACGGAGTACATGAAGGATCCAATAGATTCGAAAAAGGAAATTCTTACTTAAAAAGTGAAAAAGCCATCCAAATAGATTTTTCTGCTACATATCAAAACGAACATTTTAAATTTTCTATCAATCCTTTTTACAATCGTATTAATAATTATATTTATCTAGCCCCCACAGGTAATAGTATCAACATGAATCCTGTGTACGAATACTTACAGACAAATGCTTTTTTATATGGAGGAGAACTCGGGTTTCATTATCATCCACATAGCATTCATTGGCTGCATGTAGCTAGTAATCTTTCCGCTGTTTACGCTGAAGACAGTAATAACAATGCGCTACCATTAATCCCTCAAACAACTATTAATACCACATTAAGTGCTGAGTTTAAAGGTAATTCAACACTTGTTCTTAAAAACATATTTATAAAACATCAATATAAATTTAAACAGGACAAAATCGGTATTTTTGAAACCATCAGTCCTAATTACAATTTATTAGACATTGGTTGTCAATTAGCAATCCACACAAAAAACAAACCTGTAGAAATTAAACTCGGAGTCAAAAACGTATTTAATAAAAGTTATATAGACCATCTTTCTAGATTTAAAGAAATGGCCATTCCCAACCAAGGAATAAATTACTATCTAGGCTTAAAATTCAATCTTCAAAAATCTATTTAAAAAGCACAAAAAACGCCTCTAAGAGTATCTTAGAGGCGTTTTTTTAATAGTTATTAATTATTATTTAGCTGTACAAATTCTATGAATCATCAATCTAACAATCGAGGACTAATCACAAACGAATAGTTGTAATCTTTGGCAGGGATAGTGTATTCAGGATGCACCAATCGCCCCCAAGAAGTGTCTCCACCAACGCCCATTTGTAAGTAATCAATATTAAATTGAAAATGATTGGTTGTTTTAATTTCAGCTCCGTGTTTTTTAGTAACAGGCACCAAACCAGAAGCTGATTCCCCTCCATCTTTTTCACTGTCAAAATCAATTTCCTTTTGCGAGAAAGGCCAAATACTTGTATTCAACATATAATCACCCAAAGGTTTTACAGTAACGTCCATAGATTTCCCTGTAACACGTACCCATCTAACATCTGTCAAATTACCCGTTTCCTGAGGTCTCGAATACTTGTGAAACATCTCCGAAGGATTTCCAGAATATTGCCCTATTTTATTTCCTGATTTACGATCCCAATAAGTTTCCTCTGGACCTTTTCCGTACCATTCAAAATGCGTCTGCCCTTGTACTAAAGTCATATACATTCCTATTCTTGGAATATTTGGTAAATCCTTTTTCAATACTTTTAACTGATAGTCTACTTTTAAACTAGCATCCTTCTGTAAGGTATAATTTACCGTAATCTTAGCCACATCGTCTTTCAATACATACTGTTGAGAAAACACTATTCCATCTTCCAATACTTCCGGTTCTTTTAGCAGTTTAGGAATTGAGTTATAGGTAGCATCTTGCCAAATCTTTGCCCATTTATCCATTCCATTTCCTAAATCATTATCTGTAGGAGCACGCCATAAATTAATTTTCAAAGGGGCTTCTGTAAATAATGTACTTCCAATGTTCCATTTTTTAATAGCACCTGTTTTAGCATCAATAATCAATGTATCATTTCCTGCTGACAACACAAAATCCGTGTTTATCTCTTTTACATTCAAGGTTAAATCACCTTTTTTCAACTCGTTTTTACGACTTCCTTTTTGGATGATAAATTGCTCCCAAGCCAATTCATGATCTTTCTCTTGTAGGTATTCTGTCTTATCCAATCGAAGACTAACTTCCAAAATTAATTCTGAATTTGAATCAAACTCTTTCAATTTAAAWGGTAATTTCAAACTAAATCTGTCTTGAGGCGCAATATCCAACGCATGGAATTTCCCTTGAGCTACTTGACGTCCATTCTCTAAAACTTTCCAGGATAAATAATGTGAATCCACCGATTTAAAAAACCATTTATTGAAWAGCTCCAACGTATTCACACCTTGTAGCGTAAATGCYATTGGCTGATACACTTTTTTCACTTCTGATAAATGAGGATGTGCATTTCTATWAGGGTCGACCAATCCATTATTCAGAAAATTACCGTCGGTAGGTAAATCGGGATGATAATCGTGTCCGTAGGCTAAATATGGTTGACCGGCATCGTTTATATATTCTAAACTCTGGTCTACCCAATCCCAAATATACCCACCTTGAAGGTTGTCATATTGCTCAATTATAGTCCAATAATCTTGTAAATTACCAACAGAATTCCCCATAGCATGGGCATATTCAATCATTACCGAAGGCTTGTCTGCATTATTTTTTGCATGATGTACTAAATTGGAAGGCGCTGGATACATAGGACAATAAATATCCGTATAATCCGCTTTTCCTGCAGGTTCGTATTGTACAATTCTATTAGCATCATGTTCTTTTAACCATGCATAAGTCGCTTCAAAAACAGCTCCTTCACCAGCCTCGTTTCCTAGGGACCAGCTGTAAATAGAAGCATGATTCCTATCGCGATAAAACATACGTTTGGTACGTTCCATGTGAGCAGGCAACCAAGACATTTCGTTTCCAATTTGTGTTTTAGGGTCAATTGCCAAAGGATGACTTTCTATGTTCGCCTCATCTATCACATACAATCCGTAGGTATCACACAAATCCAACCAATACGGATGATTCGGATAGTGAGAACTACGTACGGCATTGATATTATTTTGTTTCATCAGCGTGATGTCTTTTACCATCGATTCTTTAGAAACTACATGTCCCGTATGTGGGTCCGTCTCATGCCTGTCTACTCCCCTAAAATAAATGGCTTTCCCATTGATTAAAATCTGACCGTTTTTTATTGCTACACGCTTAAAACCAACATTTCTGTTGATAAAACTATTAGTATCAATTGCTACTTTTAATGCATATAAATTAGGTGTTTCAGCTGACCATTGCCCGACGTTTTTTACAATCTCTGATAATTTTMTTTCGGTTGATTCATTGGCTGTCAAAATAACAGGCACCATTTTATCAAAAATAGTTTTATCATCTTTAGTCAAAGTAATACTCACTTGAGATTCCAAGGTTTTATCACTATTATTTTTGATAGAAAAGCTCCCTTCAAAAGTTCCGTCTTTTAAATTATCCGATAATGATGCCACTACAGAATAATCTTCCAAGTGTGTTTTTGGTTGGGCATACAAGTATACTTCACGCTCTATACCGCTCATACGCAACATGTCCTGACTTTCCAAATAACTAGCATCACTCCAGCGATACATTTGAAGTGTTAATATATTTTCACCCTCTTCTAAATAGGCATCCAATACAAACTCGGCAGGAGTTTTTGAACCTTGAGAATAGCCAATATAGGTACCATTCAAATACACATACATCGCAGATTTAGCCGCTGCAAACTTTAAGACTACCGTTTGTTTTTTCCAATCATTAGGAATTGTGAATCTAGTTCGATACGTTCCTACCGGATTATATTCCGTAGGTGCATCTGGCCATGTAGTACTAAAAGGATAGCGTTCATCTAAATAAATAGGATGACCAAAGCCTTCTACTTCCCAATTACTAGGAACGGGAATGGTCCCCCAATCCGAATCGTCAAAATCCGCATGATGAAATGTCATAGGTCTATCCTTTGGAGATTTTACCCATTTGAATTTCCAATCACCATTTAAAGACAAAAACCGATTTGATTCTTCCATCCGCTTCTGGGACGCTTCTTCCGATTCAAACTCAAAAAACGTGGCTCTAGGGGCCAATTTGTTTTCCTCAAAAATTTGATGATTGTAATGATTTTCCTGTGTAGGAATGGAAACCAATTTTGGTTGTTGACAGCCCATAAATAGCGCAACAACACTACAAAAACTTAAAAAACTCGATTTATTCATTCTATATTTCTTATTAAAACATCTATTATAAATCCCTCGGCATCTTCTCTCTATTTACACTAATACCAATTACATTTCCAAGTGACCGTTTAGAAATGGAATTATTTTTTGTTTTAGCTAGGCGAAAAATCTAAGGATAGCCTTTGCTATCGTTCTATTTTTCAACAACGACAAAACGTAAAACAAACCGTTTATATCGGTTATTTTGGATTGTAATTGGTATAACTTCTCAATACTATATTTTCATAAAATCTTCTGCTAGAATCACTTCTAAATACTTCAGTACTTCCATTGCATTCTCTTTCGTAAAAACCATTGGTGGTTTTATTTTTATCACATTATGATCGGGACCATCGGTACTCATTAGCACTTTAAAATCCTTCATTCTATTCACTAAATAATCCGCTTTGTCTGCACAAGGATTTCCTGCGACGTCCAACAATTCAAAACCTAAAAATAATCCTTCACCACGTACATCGGCAATTACAGGAAATTTTAGGGCTAATTTTTTCAGTGCATCTTTAAAATAGTTCCCTATTTCCAATGCGTTTTCTTGTAATTTTTCGTTTTTAATCGTTTGTAATACCGCGGTTCCGATAGCACAAGAAACAGGGTTTCCGCCGAACGTATTAAAATACTCCATACCATTGGCAAATTTATCCGCTACTTCTTGCGTACAAACCACCGCTGCTAGTGGATGCCCATTTCCTAAAGGTTTCCCTATAGTTACAATATCTGGAACCACATCATGCATTTGAAAACCCCAAAAATGAGTACCTAATCGTCCGCAGCCCACTTGTACCTCATCAGAAATACACAATCCTCCAGCCTTTCTAATCAATGCATATACTTTTTTCAAAAAGCCTTTTGGTAGGGGAATTTGACCACCACAACTAATAATAGGCTCCAATATAAGTGCCGCTAGCTTTCGTGATTTACCCGCGAGATTCTCAATTAATAACTGTACCTCATCAGCATATAAATCCGCCGTAGTATCTCCTGTATATTTCCCTCTAAAAGCATCTGGTAACGGGAATATATGCGTGTTTTCAGGAGCACCATGTCCTCCTTTACCATCAAATTTATAGGAACTGATATCTATACATGCATTCGCATTTCCATGATATCCAATTTCCGAAGCGATAAAATCTTTGGCTCCTGTATTGGCTTTTGCCATGCGAATAGCTAGTTCATTGGCTTCACTTCCCGAATTCACAAAATGAACCACGTTTAATTCTGGAGGCATGGTTGCAATAAGCTCTTTTGTCAACTGATTGATGTTTTCGTGTAAATACCTCGAATTGGTATTGAGTAAGCCCATTTGATGTTGTCCTGCCATCACAACTGCTGGATGTTCATGACCTACATGTGCCACATTGTTTACGGTATCCAAGTATTTTTGACCATTCGAATCTATCAAGTACGCCCCGTCTCCACGAAGCATTTTAATAGGTGTTTTATATTGTAAACTCAAGCTTTTCCCTAAATGCTGCTTGCGATATTTAATAATATCGGTATTAGAAATGGAGCTTTGACATTTCAAATTATCCAATTTGAACAACAAATTAGGATCGGGGCATATGCTTTCCCAAACATTTATTTGGCTAGGTACAGCCACACCAGGAAAATCATTAGAGAAATTTAATAGATCCAACGTCAATTGAAAATGTAAATGCGTACACCATTGGCCATTCTCCAGTGCATTCCCAATAACGCCAATTAAATCTCCTTTGTTTACAATACTTCCAACAGGAAGTAGCGCGATACTTTTCTCAGATAAATGTCCAAATATAGTATAGAAATCTACGGCTTTAGTTTGATGTTTTATCACCAGTAATCCACCGTAACTTTTAGCAGCATCTTGTACCGTGCTGATGAGCACTTCCCCATCAAATAATGTATGAACAGTTGTATCTTCGGGCACCCAAAAGTCAGTTCCTAAATGGCATGTTCTATATTCAAAACCCTGATTGCCTAGTTGTTTATAAGCATCTGTATTGTAAAAGGGACGTATTTCTAGATAACCTCCTGCTAAAATACTGGAGGGATTCTGATCTTGTTTTTGATTTAATTTGAATTGAAATAGCTTCAAATTTTCAAATTCAGAGCTAGGTCCAACAAGTGTAGATTCCAAGCCTAAATCTAATGGAAAAACGGTTGTTCTATCCAAGGCAGGAAATAAATCACTCAAATAAACTTGCTGATTCTTAGCCCATATATCGAATTCATTTCTAAGAGGATGTGCCGTGAATTGACACGCATTTCTAAAATGATATGATGCAAATTTGGGACTGATAGACGTCCATTTTTTAAGCAGCTCCCATGCCGGTTTTTCACTAATCAGTAGATAAGAATTATCCGGTTCTTTTTGCTTATTGAGCGCAGATTTGGTCACTGAAATCACCAAACGCATAGCGATGGCCGTGTAAAGGACTTCCAATTCCTTTTCTTCCAAAGAAAATTCTGAATGATATCCTTTGATTATAGGCAAGCTAGCTTCCAACGGATTTTCGTGGTCCATAATGGCATAAGCACAACAAATGGCCACATCGTTTATCAAGGCTGTTCGAATGGCATCTCCATAATCTATGGCTGCAATGACACTCGGAAACTCCAAATCTGACGCTACTATCACATTATTGTCATTCGCATCGTTATGAACTACTTGCTGTCTTAATTTTTTAAATAATGGTTGTTGTTGGATAAATAGCTCTTGAAAATAGTGAACAATCTGATACTCTTCTTTACTAAATACATGTATATGGTCTATAGTCCAAGCTGCCTGATTCACATCCCACTCAAATGCTCTAGTATCTAGAGGATGGCTAAAAGATTGTAAGGCTTTAGAAAGCAAACCACATTGCTGTCCTAAACTGTATCGCAACGCATTATTTTGAGGATTTACTTGAGACCAAACACGTCCGGAAATCCAAGTAAGTAAGCGTACTTTACGCTCCTTTCCAAAAGCATCTACAATACTACTTATTGCATTRTTTTGGCAATCTAAAACAACTTTAGGTGCAATTATTTCTGGAGACTCCTTTGCTACATGTTGCAATAAACACTGTTGAAAATCCAAGTAATCCATGGCTTCTTCCGGACGGCTAATTTTTAAAATAAAYGCTGTYCCTTCCGCKGTTTTAATCTTAAAATTMAAGTCAAGTTCACCTGGTAACTTTGTAGCAWCACCTTGTATATTAAACCTATCGGCAACAATCTGCTCCGCTTGTATCGTTGTTATATTTAGCTCTTCATAGGACATAGTTACTTGTTGTTTTCAGTTAATAACATCAATATATGCGCTGCACTCCARCTGAARTTTTGRGCATTTAAGCCTTTTCCAGTAATTGGATGGTAGTTCTCTCTGATTGAAGGWCCTTTTTCCAGTACGCCTTCTGCTCCTTTTAATAACTGTATCGTTGCTTTTTGCGCTTCGGTGTCAAATCCATA
Organism: Flavobacteriaceae bacterium; assembly: GCA_002401105.1. GTDB lineage: Bacteria > Bacteroidota > Bacteroidia > Flavobacteriales > Flavobacteriaceae. The sequence continues at coordinate 28,492 of NVSD01000013.1, forward strand.
ATTCTGYAAACCAACAATTCCAAAATAAGATTGATCCAACCAATTCGGTCCTCTCCAATATCCATCCAGAGGATTAAATTTMGGATGCTTTGCAGTTAAAGTCTGAAAAGGAACTTTTGTAAAAAACTCCTCYGTATCCATCATCACTTCTTTCACTTTCTCCGCTTGGGCTTGGGTAGCTACATTGGCCCATAATGGTAACCAACCTTCGCAGCCTTTTACTCTTATTTTAGTTTTCCCATCTAAAGAGGTATCATAAAACCAGCCATCCGCTTCATCGTAAAACTGAGATTGAATTTTTAATTTTAGTGTTGCTGCTTCCTTTAGGTATACAGCACTATCATCCGTCATTCCAATTTTTAATGCCAATGCACTCAAATACAATTTTTCGGCATACAAATACGCGTTCAAATCCACACTTTCTTGGTCTAAGGAATAAGCAGATTCGGATATTTTTAAGATTTTACTATCATCAAAACGAACCGCATTATCCATACCACTTTCCCATTTCGCCGCGACTAAAGTTCCATCTGTAGAACCGTATTCACATATCCCGTCTTGATCATAATCTCTATTTTTATACCACCAACTATGGTATAATTTTAATTTCGGATACATTTCCTTGATAAAATCTAGATCTTCATCTTCTTGCATTATTTTTGAAACAGCCCAAGCAGCCAAGGGAGGTTTAGTATCTCTGTAATTGTGTTTTTCTATAGTGGTATCTCTAAAAATACAATCTACTATAAATCCATTTTCAGATTGATAATCAAACATTGTGCGCATCTGATTTTTTGCCAATTCACTATTGTATTTAGCAACTCCTACGGCATGTTTCCAAGAATCCCACGCCCAAAAACCATGAAACCATTTATAGTGATAACTAGGAAATAAACCTTCGTATTTTAATTCTCCGGCAGCAATTCGCCAGTTATTTTGTAATGTAAAAACTGTTTTTCCTAAAGGGATTTTATAAATACTATCGGTAAGTTGTTTCTTTCCAGCAGAGAATAATTGAGCTAATTGAATTTCTTTATCTTCCATTCTGTCCACTAAACCACTCGCTAAATCCACAGATTTTAAATGCAATTTTTCTTGCTCCCAATCATATTCAGGAAAAATAAATGTTTGAGAAATAGTCAGTTTTTTTTGCTCATTTGGAAGTAATGTGAAGTTATCGCCTTTAGAAATATAACTACTATCGTTTACAAATAAGGTAAGCTCATCATCAAAAATAAGATGCCCTACTGCTTCTGATTTACTACTAATTATTGTTAATTCGTTGGGAGTATCTTTCGAAATTACCAAGCCCAAATCARTAAACAATACACCTTTCCAGTTACTTCGTAACACCACATTCTCATTGGAAATATTAGTAATATAAGTMTKCAAYACCGCCGTATGTCCACTTGTAAAATACAATTGTTGCTTCACTTTTATATGGTCATTTTCCAAGGTTTGTTCCAAATGGCTTAAAAATCCATCACTTTTATGTGCTGTAAACTTTACAGGTTTTCCATTCTCAATAAGTTCTAATTCAGAGAGCATTGGACTTGCCCATACACCGTTTTGTTGAGTCATTAAAAAAGGACCTGAAAAACCAAGTTGAGTTGTTTTCGGTAAACTATAGCCAAACCAAGCGCCTTGGTCCGAAAACATGAGCATAGATCTATCTTTTGGATGGATTGGACTTCCTAAATAATTCAATGTATTAACCGTTTCTTTTACATAGGTAGAACTTAACAACGGTGTTTCACTGTAAGAATTATTACAAGAACTTACCAAAAAACCACAAAAAACAACGAAAAGGATACGCATAGAGTGTAACATAAATATGAGTTATTGATTATATACTGAGAGTTAACTTTCGTATAAAATTACAATAAGCGTATTTAGTACACTAATAAAGGTTAATAAAACGTTTATTTAGGATAGAATACTATTGGTAGTAATGAGGGTTGAGAATTGAGCGGTGCATATTGTGGATTTACATGAAAAGAAACAGGACTATTTGATACAGGAAATAGGACTTATTACTATAATCATAAAATAGGTATTCAAAAACAGGAAATACATTCCTCAATTCTATGAGCAATAGACATACGAGTTTTTGTACTCTCTTGCTTTGCTATACTACAGATTTCTAACTGGGGAGTATTTGATGCCAAGTGGGCATCCAAATCACACMACAACGCACAATTTAACACTGATCTATTAGTAAACACTGAGCAGTTTACAGCTTAAAAAAAATGAATCAGACTTTATTTAATAAGTACATCCATTTGAATATCCCACTTCACAGTTTCATTGGGAGCCAACACACGCAAGCCTGTTTTATTATTAAAAGAGTCCGCAATACATGTCATTGGTTCAATRGCAATGCTTTTTCCATGTGGAGGAGTATAAACTTGTAGATAAGCCTCTAAATTATCAGAAGTAGCAAGRGACACTTTATAGGTCTCCGTTTCTAAAWAACTAGCACTTGTTTTCTGAATAAACCCAGTATCAAACTGATGATTTTTCAATTCAAAAGCATTCGAMAATCCATGTTTACTACGTCCATTTGGTATCATTTCCGTATCACAATCCACCTGCTCTTCTCCATCAAAACTAAGTATAGATTGGTCGAAATTATCTAATTTAAAATAAGGATGCCAGCCAAAACCATAAGGAAAATCAGCAGTATCCGTATTTTTTACATTCAAGGAAATAACAAGTCCAGAAACAGAAAATCTGTAGGTAATAAAACATTCAAAAGTAAAAGGAAAGCCTGTAACTTTTGTTGTGTGCTTGTATTTTAATTTAACTTCCGCGTAGTCGTTAGTGCATTGCTGTGAATCCACCATAAAACTAGCATGATCTATACATCCATGAATGGCATTTTCTCGACCGTTTTCGTTACAGTCTAATTGATAATTATTTCCTTCAAACGAATAATTACCTTTAGCAATTCTATTAGGAAATGGAAACAAAAAAGACGAATTATAAGCACCTGCATAATTTTCTAAGCCAAGCACATCAGCCGAAATCCCATCTATCAAATCCACCTTACCTATTTTTAACCCTTGTAAGGAAGCTCCTAAATTAGGATAAATAACCGCTTCAAAATCACGCTCGGAATGGCTAATTACACATTGATTTAATAACGTATTGGTTTGTTTTTTTTCGATAATTTGAAACATGGAAATCTTCTTTTTTTTATTTAGGAAAGCCCTTTTAGTCTTCTGTGCTTTTATACTTTAATCTCTCCTATAAACTATTGGAAGTAGTTATCCAATCTTTCAATAAATCTAGGAGGCATTTTTAATATATGACCTTTTATTTGTCAAGTATTCTTAGTCTTTTTTCTCACGTTCCAAGATAGCTTTCACTACACCACGATGCACAAATGTATTCAATACTAACCATCCTGTTTTCGCATAACTATTCAATAGGTCCTCAAAATCCTGATCTTTTTTGATAGGTGTTCTTTTCTGACTGATAAATTTATATTCTTTCATTCTAATTAGTTTTTAGTGCAACAATCACCCGATTTYTTATAAAKRTACMARCGYAGTCCAATAGTAACYAYGATRCATCCAAAACCGATTGCCTGCAAWGTTTCRTYTCTGTTRATTGCCAAAACTACACCAATTACAGGTAACACACGACTCAAAATTCTGTAAATATTAATAAATGTCATTTATACGTTTTTATCACGAACTAATAATGCTTTTAAAATACTTCCACTTTCACCATAAGAGACACTATGCACCTCCCATCCTTCGCGGGCATTTTTATTAAACAACTCTTCAAATGTAGCATCTTTATAGGACCACATACTGTCTGGTTTGACTACTTTATATTCTTTTATAGTGCGTATCATGTGTTCTTTATTTTATAGTATAAAGATATTCTATTTTTTTGAAGTTTGACAACTGATTTTTTAAGTTTGTGTATCTTGCAAAAAAATAATTAAATGAACAAACTCAAAACATACGGATTATTAGTCTTATTCATCTCAAGCTTTTTAAGTATAAACGCTAATAACGGAGAAGACTGGGGAAGTACTGGACATAGAACCACCGGAAAAATCGCAGAACAGTATTTAAGCAAACGCGCCAAACGAAATATTGCAAAATTATTGGATGGAAAAAGCTTGGCTTTTGTATCTACTTTTGGTGATGAAATAAAATCGGACAAAGGTGAACTGTACCGTAGTTTTTATAGTTGGCACTATGTGAATTTTCCATTTAACAGCAACTACGAGGATTCTAAAAAAAATCCAAAAGGTGATATTATCGTAGGAATAGAAACCTGTATTCAAAAGATTAAAAGCGACACTGAGACAAAAGAAACCAAAGCTATTTACTTAAAAATGCTGATTCATTTAATGGGTGATTTACACCAGCCTTTACACGTTGGACGCGGCGAAGACAAAGGAGGAAACAGCATCCAAGTACAATGGTTTAAAAAAGGAACCAACTTACACCGTGTATGGGATACTAATATGATAGACAACTTCAACATGGGCTATGCAGAACTAGCTGCCAATGCTGATAAGTTAACAAAAAAACAAGTGAAATTTATCCAAGAAGGAACGATTTTAGACTGGGTATACGAGACACAAAAACTAGCTATTAAAGTGTATGACACGGCAAAATCCGGTGATAAATTATGGTATCAATACCCCTATGAAAATTTTGGAACTGTACGTTCTCAATTACAAAAAGGAGGCATAAGATTGGCGAAAGTATTGAATGATATATTTGGCTAAACATTCGAATTATACAAATTTAAAGGCCTGCTATTGTAGCAGGCCTTTTTTATACAGCAATGCTACTATATCTTTATAATCAAAGGACAATTGCAATCTCATTGCCTCATTATATGTGTACCAATCATAATTCAATACTTCTTCCTCTTGGATGCGTATCTCTCCAGACCACGTTCCCAAAAACCGATAGAACTCTCTATTTTCCCAAATACCTGTCTTCAGTATTTCTGTAGGTATAAAATCTAAACCAGCTTCTTCTTTCACCTCTCTGATTACATTTTCTTCCGCCGTTTCCCCTGGCTCGGCTCTCCCTCCTGGACAACCCCAATGTAAGGGGTAATTCTTAGTGTAATTAGATCGTTTTAATAAAAGTATTTTATTATTCTTTAGAATAATGGCGGATGCGGATAGGATCATAGGATAGTGTTGTTGGTTGTTGGTTGTTG